>CACZIO010000010.1 GCA_902781215.1 uncultured Lachnospiraceae bacterium | reverse complement strand
AGTTCTTTTGTTGTATGGATATCCCCGTCACCTAAAGCCTGGATGACATACGGCATGAGTTCATTATATTTTGGTACAGCCACGGAGCATCATTCCTTTACTACGCTAATCATCGTTCTTATAGGCCTATTATATCATATCGGTGTACTTCAATAAATGAAAACGCCGCACCTATGAACGCTTGGGCTGGCAGGAAACCATCCGGCCTGAACACGCCTACTTCTCAAGCTCTTTTTGCCTAATATCAAAAGTCTTGTCGCGGTAGGCCGTTATCAAAACTCTAGCTTCGAGTTCCAAATGCCTCTATGACTCTATGTTCCCTAAATAAAAAAAGCAGGGATTCCCACGGTTAAGCCATTCTTGGGGCCTAATCGTGAAAATCTCTTATTTACAGCGTTTTGAGACACTTTTTCACTTTTCTCTTGTCATCAATACTACGTTCTCGACGTGGCTGGAGACCACGATAGCACTAACTCATTTTTCCGACCGTTCGCTAATCAGCGGTCAGGAACTTGTCCACTATTTTGACCGTTCGCTAATTGGTGACCGGGAACATTTGCCCGTTCGCGGAAACATGCCTGTAAGCTGGAATTTAGCGTATAATCCTTTTCAAATGATGTTCAAAGCTTTTTTGCGTTCGGATTTTCAAGCAGGCACAATTCTAACAAATCTTTTAAATCCTTCACTTTTACGTCCGACAGTTCTTCATATTCAAGTTCGCTGACCATTGAAAATTCAAAACCGCTTTCAGTGTATAGGTTCCAGAGCTCTTGAAGCCGCTTGTTCCTGTGATTCCCGGCGTTCAGTTCAAAACGATGTCGGTTAAACCAATGATTGCTGTCTTTTGTGGAATCATAAAATTCCTCACCTGTTTCGACACATTTTACACCCATTACGCCAATTTCGGGATGGCGCTCTTTCCACTCGGAAACGAGTTCTTTTTTCTTATTCTTGTCCATATTCAATTCCTCCATAAATCCCGACTTTACCGTGTCATCATATCTATGGCTTCTTCCTCAGTTGAAACGAAGAACACATCTTTGCCCTTGTTGCTTTCGTAGATGAAGTCCTTCAACGGCTTACTTGTGTAGCGGGAGTAATCTCCGTAAATGGCAATACGTCCGCCGTAGTTGATGAATTTCTGCAAGATCTCTCCAGCTAGGCCGGTGCTGAGAATGAAGAAATCCTCTGCAATCAGTTTCTTGTCGATCACGATATTCTTTGTCCCAATATCGTATTTTGCGGTCATTAGCAGATCCAACGCCGTCTGTGCATCTGTTATGACTGGGGTATCTGCAACAACTACGGCACACACAATGCCGTTCTTTTCTGTCTTCTTAAATTCCACAGTTGTATTCGCCTCTAAATCCAGATTTGTCGCAGTCTCAGTCGACTGCCTTTTTCTTATACGTGAGCTCCACATCGTAGCCAAGCTCATCCATCATTTTCACAAACGTCTTATTCACGATCTGCTCCCGGCCTTTCGTGATGCGGTTGACGTAGGCAAGGGTGACTCCGACCCTCTCCGCAATCTCCGTCTGCGTCAGCCCGCTCTCGATCAAGCGTGTTTTCAAATCCAGTTCGATATTGTTTTGGAGCATTTCATCACCTCTATCAGAAATCAACCTATGGCTTGATAATTGTACCACGGATTTATGAACTTTTCTACCGTCCGTACGAAAAAAAGACGCTCCAGAAGGAGCGCCTGATCCGGTGATGCTGTCACATGGCAATGTCGATCTCGATGCCGGATTTAAATTCAAAGGTGAGGTGGTCGTCGTAGACCGTCACCCGCTCAAGCAGCCTCCGGGCAAGATCCTCGTCGTATTCCTCAATATCCGTCTGCTGGGTTTCCAGAAAAGTCTCGATTTCACTAAGATGCCGCTGGACGCCTGCGTTGTTGGCGTCCTCCAGAAGAAGCTCCTGCTTCGCGTCCCGCATAGTATCGAGCTGCTCAAGAATGTCGGTGTAGTCCTGTTTGGAGTTTGCCCGTTTGAGTAGTTCCTTTTCCAGATCCTCAAGCTGGGCATCGATCTCAGCCACCCTCGTACCGTTACCGGAACCGAGTGCCTTCTCAATGGCGATCTTAAGTCCTGGCATCAAATCGTCCTTCTGGGCGATCACCTGATTGATGGCTTGGACCACCGCAGCATGAAGGTCCGATTCGTAAAGGGTCCGCGAAGGGCAGTCGATTTTGCTTTTCTTCCGGTTCAACCTGCATGCGCACCGCCAGACCGGTAACCGTTCATCCCGGATGAACCACTGGGTCCGCTGGAAAATGTCGCCGCAGTGGGCGCAGTAGATTGTACTCGAAAGTGCATACTTTCCGCTGTATACGCGCCGGTTTCCGGAGCCAGTCTTGAGCCTCGCCCGGCGCACCATTTCCTCCTGCACCTGCATGAAGAGCTCACGAGGTATGATGGCTTCGTGGCTTCCTTCCACATAGTACTGCGGGACGATGCCCTTATTGACGACCCGCTTCTTATTAAGGAAGTCCGTGGTGACGGTCTTCTGCAAAAGCGCATCGCCAATGTATTTCTCGTTCGTCAGGATTTTCTTCAGGGTGCTTGCCAGCCAGTAATCGTTGCCCGCTGCCGTCCGGATGCCGTCTTCGGAGAGCTCCTTCCCGATCTGATAGTAGCTTTTGCCGCCCAGGTATTCCCGATAGATCCGCTTCACCACCTCGGCTTCTTCCGGGTTGATGACCAAATTGCCATCCTCATCCTTGTCGTAGCCAAGGAACCGGTTAGCGCATACCTGCACCTTGCCCTGCTGGTAGCGGTACTGCAGCCCCAACCGGACGTTCTGGGAAAGACTCTGGCTTTCCTGCTGGGCAAGGGAGGCCATGATGGTGAGCAGGACTTCGCCCTTGGCGTCCAGCGTGTTTATCGCTTCCTTCTCAAAAAAGACTGCGATATTCTTATCCTTCAGCTGCCGGATGTACTTCAGGCAGTCGAGGGTATTCCGGGCAAAGCGGCTGATCGACTTGGTAACCACCATATCCACCTTGCCAGCCATGCAGTCTTCGATCAGGCGATTGAATTCCTCGCGCTTTTTTGTGTTGGTGCCGGAGATTCCGTCGTCCGCGTAGATGCCCGCGAGCTCCCAACCGGGATGTTTTTCGATGTAATCGGTGTAATGCTCGATCTGTGCCTCATAACTGGTTGCCTGCTCATCCGTATCCGTGGAGACGCGGCAGTAAGCCGCAACCCGGATCTTATGGGACTCGCTTTCGTTTTTCCTACCTCCGCCACGGGGAGTGGCGGGAATCATTCTCACAGTTGCCATTTCAAACCTCGCTTTCGATCAGGCTGTACACGTACTGCGCTTGCTCATATGGATCACTGAAAACCTGATCTGTCTTTGCCATCCGAAACCGTGTCAGTGGTACCCTTGGGCACAGTCTTTTCTTAGGGCGATTATCCCGACCCAGTGCTCCTTCACGACGCTGGCGCTCTGTCTCTGCTGCATCAAATGTTTCCTGGTCGATGATTGCCGGGTAAAAATCGTCACCGGGATAATGCTTGTTCTGCAGCAGGCGTTTTACTGAGGAGTGCTGCATTGTCAGCCCGGCTTCTTCAGCAGCCATCTTCAAGGAAAGACCGCTGAGGTAGCCAGCGAATATCCGTCGCACCTGATCTGCCTCTTCCTGACAGATAATCGCCTTCCCGTCCTTAATCCGGTACCCGTATGGTGTGTGTCCTTGTCTCACTTTGTCACATCCTTTCCAAAAGGCTCAGGCCGCATTTCAAATGGAAGGTGATGTCTGTTCTGGAGTGAATGGTCGCGTGGTCCAGAAATTCATCTACCAGAGCACCGTCAAAGGAATCAGAAGGATCAGTCCTGTCGACAAATCTTACGAGATCGCTCAGATCATCCGTCCGCTGAACATTCCCTGTCACAGACTTGATCAGCCTTTCCTTCTCATCCGCCAGCGCCTCTGATTCCGCAGCCAGCTCATTGCTTTCCTTTTTGAAGAGTGCCGGTCCAATGTAGCCCTTCGTCATAATCGTTGTCAGTGTCTGGGCGCGTTCCACATTCTTTTCCAGCTTCCGGTCGATTTCTTCGATCCGGCGCAGGTTGTTCTTGTGTGTCTCTCCCCGGATGCTGTCGAGCAGGGCATGCAGGACTTCCTTCCGTGAAAAGATCAGTTTGTTCATCATCGTCATGAACGCATACTCCAGATCGCTCTCCCGGATGGCCTTCAAGGGACAACCGTCCACATTTTCAAGATGCTGTTTGCACACCCAGACCGGGTAACGCAGGTTTCCAGTTGAATTGATGTGGCGTTTTAAGGTCGCGCCACATTCTCCGCAAATCAGCTTTTTGGTGAATGGGTATCTGTTCATATACCGGGAATCACGTTTCTTGATCCCTTTCTCCCGAGCACGCTGCTCCATCAACGCACCGACCGCATCGAAGTCTTCCTGAGAAATGATTGCAGGATGATGGCCTTCGACGAAGTACTGATCCCGTTCGCCGTGGTTGTTATGCCTCTTAAACCGAAAATCCGTGTATGTTTTCTGGAAAAGACAGGCTCCGACGTACTTTTCGTTCGTGAGCATCCCCCGGATCGTTGTTGAAGTCCAGTGATCACTCCGCCTTGATGGAATTCCCAGTTCGTTAAGCTGGGTGGCGATTGCGTTGCTGGCTTTTCCCTTCAAGGCCTGTGCGTATACCCACCGCACCCATTTGGCTTCATCCTCATTGATGGTCATCTCGCCGTCTTTTACGTTGTACCCATAAGGCACACATCCGATCTTGAAGGTCCCGTTTTCAAACCGGTGCCGAACGCCCCATTTGCTGTTTTCAGAAATGGAAACGGACTCGCTTTCCGCGAGACTGCTCATAATGGAGAGCAATAGTTCCGACTCCATTGATCCGGTATCGAGGTTCTCTTTTTCGAAGAAGATCGTGATACCAAGGTCGAGCAGCTTTCGGGTCAGTTCCAGGCAGTCTGTGGTGTTGCGGGCAAAGCGGCTGAGGGACTTGGTCAAGATCCGGTCGATCCTGCCCGCCTCACAGTCCGCAATCAGTCTCTGCAGCGCGGGCCGCTTTTCCTTGCTGGTGCCGCTGATGCCTTCGTCGTAATAGAGGCCTGCGAACACCCAGTCCGGATTGGAGCCGATCAGGTCTTCATAGTGGCTCTTCTGTGTTTCCAGGCTGACCAGTTGATCATCCATCCCGGTTGAGACCCGGCAGTAGGCAGCGACTCTGGTTTTGTCCTTCGAAGGCCGGGCCGCTGCGGGCTCGATTTTCGTTATCGATTTCATAGTCTCGCCTCCTTTCGCAGTCCGATATTCGCTCTAAACCGGACACATAGCAACTCAATTCTCACAGTATTTCCGCTAAAAACGGCACAAAGATTTTGCGGGCTTCAGCAAGAATTCTGTCGCATTCATCGGAGGTGATGAGGCCCTTTTTCAGCATCTTCTTCGTCAGCTTTTCAGCCCGGTGATAATTGATCTCATCATAAAACTGCTTCTCGGTAAGCCGGTGGGCAGCAGGCACAGACACTTCAGCCGGGGACGTGATCTTCGTCACTTGCATATTCTCGTTCTCCCTTCCGAGGGAACTGGTCCATCCCTCTGCCATCCCATGCCTGCAAATCGGCAAATTTTATAGCCGCGCATAAAAAAAAAGAGCCTGCCGACCATCCCGAAGGACAGCCGACAGGCCCAGAGGAAATGATATTATAGTCTGGTCGCGTAATCGAGTGAGATCCAGCCCGCACCGGACTTCAGGCGGCCCCAGCCGGAATCAGATCCCTGGCCGGAGCGTACTTCCATGATGGTAAATACACCTTTGCCGGTATACCGTCCGGTCTTGGCGTAATCGGTGCCGGGACCTTTGCGGATATTCAGGTCCGTGATGGAGACCCGCACGAGGAACGGCACTGTTTCAGGCTCCGTCACAGGCTGCGGCGTTTCCACAGGAGCGCCGTCGTAAGCAGGCCGACCGTAACCGAGGATGCGGCTGTTGGTGAGGGAATAATTCCTCCGCGCCACCTGATCGCTGGTGTTGCCCTCGATGGTGTGCACCTGCTTGTTATCCACGGATTCCACAATGCCTGTGTGCGTTGCGTTGTCCAGCGACGTGCCGAAGAAGATCTGATCGCCCGGCTGCGGTCCGCTGGTATGGAACTGGCCCTTTGCCTTGTAATAGCGCAAAGAGTAGGTGCAGCCCGCGCCTGCGGATTTTTCCGGCTGGCAGAGCAGCGCCAGCGCTTTCTCATATCCGAAAGCAGTCAGGAAGCACCAGTCCACGAACACATCGCACCAGGCATAGCCGTTCTTCCTGCCGTTGTACCAGTTGGGATACCGGGTATCGATCTCGCTGGCATACTTCGTGAAGTTCGCCGATCCTGTATTGGCGGTCTTATCGTCCAGAGAGGAATTGGACGCCTTTTCCTTATAGCCAATCTGAGCCGCAGCGACAGCGATCACTGCATCCGGCGTGCAGGCGTTGACCGGCTGCTCCGCGACATCCTTCCCGGCGTACTTATCGTAATAGCCCTGACCGAAACCGGCGCGTTTTGCCTGTACCGCATCACCCTGATCAGCGGGCCGTTCGTACCCGGTGAGTACGGCGTCGGAAGCCTCCCGGACGCTGGCAGCAGACTTGAGTGTGGCCAGGACTGATTTATATCCCTGAAGCTCCTGCCAAAGGAAATCCAACTGTATCTGCAGATCGCCGATTGATTTCCCGGCTTCCTGAGCGAACTGAAGCAGCGCCTGCTTCCGGGACCAGTACGTCCACTGCGCAAGGCCGTACCCAGCAGAATCCTTCACGAAATTCGTGTACGATCCATCATCCACGGCAGCCGTATACTCGGCGTCGGTCATGCCAAGTTTCTGCTCAAAAGTGTTCTGAAGATTGGTAGGCCGCAGCGCAGATTCTGCATACAGGTTGCCCATCAGCCCGGCTGCGCCATAAGCGTTGCCGATTTTCCCATAAAGGAAATCCCAGATGGTTTTCTCGGCGTCGGTGACGGGAGTGGTGACGATGGGCTGTGCTTCCGGCTTCTCATCAGCCAGCAGCGCGGCCACGTCGTTTCGGACATTTTTCATCGTCTTCCCGTACTTCCGGCTCCAGTGCTGGATGTCTCCGTGGTTGCTGCCCAGCCCCAGCGCATGGCTGCCGGTGTGATCGATGATTGTCGGAACCTTCAGGCCGTTGTAGCTGATCGTTCCCTTCGGATCGATACCGAACATCTTACATAGGTAGGCCGTCACCTCGCAGGCTTCCTTGTAGCAGGCATTGAAATAGGAAGCATCAGAAAGCGCGTCCTCACAAATTTCAAACTGGATATGCGTATTGTTGCAGGAGCCATTCGGTCCGCTGCCACATCCCCACGGGCGATAATCCCACGGCATGGTCTGCACCGCAGCCACCGTGCCGTCCGCCAGTTTCCCGATCCAGAAGTTCATCCCGGCCTGCCGGTCAATATGATTCCAGTCGTTCCTGTATTGATTCTTTCCGAGCCGCGCCAGCCATTCTGCCCGGTCTGGAGCGTTATCATCCGGCTGAACGTACCGCTTCAGATTGGGATTGTTGGCCCCGGTCGAGTGCCACAGAACACCCTTCGGCGTGAACCTGCGTGTTCCCTTATAGCAGGTGCTCTGCGTCATCATACAGACCAGTGGCTTGTTTTTCTCATTGTATTTCATGTTGATCCTCCCTTGGAGCGCAAAAAGAAAGGGAGACGTTGCCGCCTCCCTGCATGGGTTTTCGATCGGTTATTCTTCGTCGCCAGCCTGTCCATCACCGGCCCCGGCGTTTCCGGCGTCCGCCAGACCCTCGCCGATGACGTACCCGATCACGGTCGCACCGGCCATGATCAGGGAGGTGATCTGCGTAGCGGTTGCCTCGGTCTGTCCCAGCGCTACCAGCAGCATGGCGACAAAGGACGCGATCGAGAGCCAGAACTTCCGGCTCGTGAGCTTTCTGGTCCAATCAATCTTATTCATAGCATCCTCCATTTCTCCGTTTTATGCCCGGACGGCAAAGAGGCGCGGATGCCCGCGCCCCTCTGGTCAAAGTTTGTGTTCCCGGCTCAGTTCCTGATAGAGCTTTCGCAGGTATACCGTGTCCTGGGTGATGATACCGTTCGTGATCTTGTTTTCGATCACATATTTCTCATACTCCTCGGCGACATTCAGGACGTTGGTCCATTCGTCGGAACTGTGCTCAATATCGGCCCGGCACTCCCGCGCAAAGGTGAGAACGGTCTGCCGGTGGTTATTGATCCACATGTCCCGGATCTGTTTTTCGACAGTTTCCAGCCGCTTTTCCGTCGCGCCGTTCAGCTTCTTTCCAAACCAGCCCAGCAGCTTATCCCACGGATTCAGTTTGAGCGGGCTGATCTGGATCAGTGACAGCAGGATCACGATTCCCGCTGTCACATACCCCAGATTCAGCTTGCTCAGGATTTCATTCAGGCCCATGCGCACCGCCTCCTTCTATCCACACGGCAGGTAATCACTCAGTCAATTCAGGGACCAGCGCCCGGTAGGCGGCATCACCGATCTGGTAGTAACCTTCCGTCGCCGGATGCACACCGTTGGTTCCAACCTGCTCCGTTACGCTGCTCCGGGTGTTTACGGCCTTGCTCTGGCGCGGCATGTTATTCTCACTGTCAAACTGGCCGGAGATATTGATGAACTCCACATAGCTGCTGAATTCATCCTCGTTCGCCATCTCCTGATAGGCCCGGTTCATGTTCATGACAGACCGGACGAGTCCGTACCAGTTGGAGTACTGGCTGTTCGCGCCGTAGCTGTGCCCGGTGCCACCGTTGACGGAAGGCAGCTGAATGCCCATCATCTTCACCTTGGCATTCGGATACTGCTCGTGGAGAATACGGATGAGCCGCTTAGCATTCGTCACATGGTTGGCGATCATGGTCTCGCTGTTTGAATAGTGGGAGGCGGCCATGCCGTTCCACGAGAGCAGCGTCACCATATAATCCACCCGGTCAAAGCCGTTCCGCTCACAGTAGGTACGGAAGTTGACCTGCCCTTCATCACTGTCCCAGAAAGGATTTCCTTCGGCGTACACCGTTTCGTCGTAGTCGATGTCCGCCGTATGGGTCGCGTTCTGGTAATGATGAAGCGTGCCCGTGCCAATCGGCATCGGCGCGGTATGATCCTGATACCGGGTAAATTTGATGCGCGTCGATTCGATGGTTTCCATAGACCAGATGTTTCCGGACGCATCCTCCCAGAGGCTGTGCTGATCGGTGTTGTCCTTATCATGAGAACAGTACACCCACATGCCCAGCTTCGTCGCGGTCGGAGCGCTCAGGTAACTGGCCCAGGTCCATCCGCCATAGCCTTCATATCCGCACGTACCATTTTTCTTCGTGCCGATGAATCGGATGTTGGAAAGCTCATGCCCGGCAGGCGTCCCACCAGCTTCCGTAAGCCTTCGGAGCGCTTCCCGGCACCAGGTACCGCTGCTGGTCAGGCTGTCGCCGACGCACAGGATATTTTTCCGGATCTCGGGTGACGCGCCAACAGCATGGACCCGGAGGATCGTTGTTCCGGTGGCAAGGATATTATCGAGGTGATCCCTGACATTGACCCGCAGCGTATGATCTCCAACCTGCGCGGCTTCCGGCGTCACCTCAAAGTATCGGGATGCGTTCTTTCCAATGTCGCAGCGGAACTCAATATTGTACCGGTAGGGGTACGGATGCTCTACGATGCCACGGTAGAACAGCTGCAGGGTATCACCGACCACGGCATGAAATACATCCGGAAGCGAAATCCTCGGAGGCAGTTCAAACGTAGCCTTCTCCGACATGGCTTCTTCGATCTTTTCCTCCGCCGCTTCAGAAGCCAGGTCTCTGACCGGTTCCCTGAAATCGCCCAAACCATAACGCTGGGCCTTCTTGGCAATGATGAAGTCAACCTTGCCGGTGTTGTTCTGGTTGGGATCATACAGGGCAGTCCAGTCCTTCAGCTTCCGCATCATGGTGGTATATGAAGGGCTTTCAGTCGGATTGTACCGGACCACATCAGTGGTCGTCGGCGGTCGGAGAACCGTTCCTGTAGCACCGCCCATGTAGGCGATATGCTGATCGCAGGAGAAACCGGCGTACAGTTCATTTTCTTCAGCGTTTTCTATGACGTTCGAAAAGGTAAATACAATCCTTCTCCATTCGCCGGGGGCAATATGCACATCGCTCATCACCTCGTCAGCAAGGATCTCTCCGTCCTTACCGCCGATCGCCACAACACAGCGGACGTTTTCAAGGTAGTTCTCGGTACTGCGGTTTTTGATCGAGAAGATCAGTGTATCGAAATCTGTCGGACGCCCGATAGGACAGGACCAGCCGATGAAGGTGGAATAATTGTATCTTTCTTCGGGATGAAGAACCGGGAAGGGATTCTGCTCATTGATATAGATATCTTCCGTGTCAAACTGGTCCACGAGGTCTTCCCATTTTTCCACTTCCCGGAGGCGTTCTTCATGGTCTTCGGTAATGCCGTTCAGATAGTCTGTTGAAAACACCCCTTCTGTGAAACCGGAGATTTCAAAGTACAGCTTTTTATGGCTGCCACTCAGGTGGTTTTCCAACGGTCTGAAATTGCCGCCTATAGTGTACCAACTGACCGTCACGCTGTTCTCCTGATACCCAAAGCCCTGAGAACAGGGCTGATTGGCTTGCACACCGACAAAAATAATCTCTCCGGCCTGCAAATTCATGTGCGGAATCGTACACCTGAAAAGAACTTCCTCTTGCGGCTCAATGTTGACATCAAGATCTTCCTGGAATCGAAGCGCCTCGTCCGTTCTTTCACCGGCAGCAATACTGACACGCAGCTTGGTGATCGGGTTTTCCCGCGCCTTAATATAGAATTTCAGTTCGGTGACGGTCATGCTTTCAGGAGCTTCATACTGAGAGATCCAGCCGCTGAAAGTAGACTCGGTATAGGCGTAGTACAGATTTCCCTCGTGCAGCTTATAGCTCTGGCCGCGAAAGATGCCAGCGTCGTATTTTTCAGCCATTTTCCGTTCGAACAGATTACCCGCAGCGGTTTCAGCTTTCGGGAGGATATCCCTG
Organism: uncultured Lachnospiraceae bacterium; assembly: GCA_902781215.1. Lineage (GTDB taxonomy): Bacteria > Bacillota > Clostridia > Lachnospirales > Lachnospiraceae > CAG-791. Next base: position 53,073 of record CACZIO010000010.1, on the reverse strand, counting down.
ATATGAGCGCCCAGCGTTTCATACGCATTGCCGTCCGCATCGACCCTGGCATCCAGAATCTCCGTTTGCCCGTCACCGGTCCCGGCAGCAAGCACCTCATCCATACGGGCATTCAGCTGCTCGGCTGTGGCGTCGAAGGAGGCTTTCTGGGCGGTCATGGCATTCTGCGCAGTGGTAACCCGACGGGTCAGTTCGGTCGTGGTCTCAGTGAGGCTTTCATCCACATGCTCACGGGTAGCCTGATTATCCGCCAGAATCGTCTGCTCGGTCTCCTCGTTATCTGTCCGGATTGCAGTTTCCGTTGCGTCGTTATCAGCCACGATCCGCTGCTCGGTCGCCGTGAAGTGTTTCTCCAGCAGATCCATCTGCATATTGAAATCCGAGCACAGCGCCCAGAATTCTTCCTGCGAGATGTCCGTCCCGGCAGGCACGGCTTTTCTGCTGATATAGCTGTTGCCGCTGGCCCTGTCGTAGACGATGCTTTCCATCTCGTAGGTTTTGGTATTGTCCCAATAGCCACAATGCTTCGGGACGATTCGTTTTCCGACGTATCTCGCCATGTTAGTTTTCCTCCTTATAATCCACAGTTAAATGGCCCGCATCGTCCATGCCGAAAACGAGCCCCAGCCTTTCATCGGTTTCAAAGACCAGGTATCCGTCATCATTGATGCTGGTCTCCACCAGTACCTCGTTGATGCGGTCCACCACGTCCGAGTAAGAGCCGGAGGTGATCCCCAGCCCATCATCCGAATTGATGCCGAAGTAACCGTCGTCCGTGATGAAACACTCGAACACGCCATTTCTGACCGCCTCCGCTACGGACGCATACGTTGCCGTCAGAATCTTCCGGTTGCTTGTCGCTGCCCGCTCTACATACAGGGTGAAGCTGAAGGAACCGAGGACGTCACCGTCGCTGTCCAGCAGAACAAGGTCCACCGGATACCGGCCCGCGACCTCCGTCATAAAATCCGTGATCGTGATGACCAGCCGGTTATTGATCAGATCGACCTTATCGTTCGTCAGCGCCTCCGTGCTGTACTGAAACAGCCTGCCATCCGGCCTGGTACCGGAATAGGCCAGAATGATATCTGTGGGAATCGTGTACTCGACATTATTGGCATACAGAGCACATCGGATTTTCCTCGCCTTGTGATCGAACTGCTTCACATGAACGACGGGAGGCACAAGGTGCTCTGTCAGGGAAAGCTCTATGTCCTGATAAATGGATACCGGACCGATTTGTATAATGTCTGCCATTTAGCTGCCTCCTTCCTCCGGATTCTCCTCGTCTCCGAGATTATCATCATCGCTGCCGGAATCATCGTTCCCGCCTGTAACATCGCCGGTGCCAGGGTCGTCCGGATCAGTGGGCTCATCACCGCCGCCCGGCGTGTCAGGATTTTCAGGATCAGATGGATCATCCCCGCCGCCTTCAGGCGGTTCATCTGGGTCAGGCGTCACGTCCGGCTCATACCCGATATTGATCCATTCGGTTCCGTTCCACAGTTTCAGCCGGTGCTCAATCGTATCGATCCACAGGTCATTGACGCCGGGATTGTTTGGAGCCAGACCGGCCTTCGTGATGGTGTCCTGATAAATAATGGTCTGACCGCCGCCGCCGTGGATGCCGTCGAAATCAATCGCGGTCTCCCAGGTCGCCCCGGCGTCGGTGCTGACCGCAATGCCGTAATCTCCGCTGCGGTACTGGCCGATCTTGATTTGCTTATTTCCGTCCACCATCACGATGGCATCGTTCTCCCAGTAAAACTGGTCCGTGCCGAGGATCTTCACCAGCGCGGTCCGGAGGGTGCCTGAACCAAGAAAGCTGGCGTTGACGCCCACCGCCTCAACCGCAGTCTTGACGACATGATCGGTCGTGTCCCAGCCCAGCCGCCAGGTCTCGCCGCCGTCCGTAGAAATGAAGAAGCCCCGGATGCCGCTTTTCCACGCATAGGCGCTGTCTTCAATCCGCTCACTGGTATGCGCATATCGGATCGTGGAGCCGTCTTCCTCCACGCCGGATGAATAATGCAGACCGAAAAGTCCGGATGCCAGCGCATTGAAATATTCCTGCTGCACCGTCAGCGTCCGAATGTCCGTCACCTGGGTTTCCACGCGGTTGACCGCTTCCGTCGCCAACTGCGCTTCATCCCGCAGGGAGCCGAGGCTGCCAGACAGGGATGAATTCCGGCTGTACACCGCTGCGTTGGAGAGCGTGATGCTCTTATACCGTTCAAGCAGTACGTCATATTCCGTTTCCGTGACCTTGCAGGAGACCTCCAATCCGAGCTTGCTGATATATACATGAACGGTATCGCAGAGGGAAACCCGCTCCGCCTCCGCGATATCCTGATACCCCGGCGTCTGCCAAAGCTGGAAGAAATCGATCTTGATGTCGATGTCCGGCTCTGTCAGGCTGGTGTTTTTCAGGTATTTCTTTACGTAATTCCGCAGCTGCGCCTCGGTCGGTTTTGTCTCAAACTGGCTGGTGCAGTCGAGTACCGATATTTTTTCATAAGGCCCGTCATGCTCAATGGTCATGACCTTTTCCGGCAGTTCAAAGAGCGTGCCATCCTCAGAATGCTTCCAATAGGGATGCACGCCCGTAATCATGTTTTCGATGGACCGCTCCATTTTGAAGTCGATCAGGTTTTTCCCGTATACGATCTTCACACCGTGATCCGCGCCTCGGTGGCCATGCAGCAGCGCCGTATACATGTCCCACTCATATTCACCGCCATAGGTATCCAGCATGGAGCCGTCCATGCCGCCAAGGCACCCGCGCACCGTTGCCGGTGCCGTGATCGTAAAAGCGGCGTCGGAATCAATATCCGTCCAGAAGTCAAACGGACAATCCGTCGTCACATGGGTCTTCAGCGCAGCCATCGCCGCCTGTGAACCCTGGGCGGAGAACGGGCTCACGGTGATGAAGTTCTCCTGATACTGGATGTGCCGGGCCTGCACCTCCAGAAGACCGGTCAGCGGCGTTGTGATTTTATATATCCGGAACGGCTGCGCGGTTGCGCGTTCGGAGGGTTTTGCGAGAATGATATTGCCCTCGATCATGTCCTCAGCATGAATGCCGAAGGACGGGTATCCCATTTTCAGTTCATAGGCCCCGTTTCGTTTTTCCGTCACATAACAGGAAAGCGCGTCGCAGAGCTTCCCGATGCCATTGGTGGTGAAGGCCGTTTCTGTTTCTGCATAAAGACATGGAATCATAGCGTCCACCACCTTGGCGTGATCTCCACATGATCGATATTCCCGCTCCATGCGATATGATTCTTGCCCGGATTCAGGTCCGGGAAATCCTCGCTTTTCACATAACCGTTGCAGAAGCCGGATGCGTCGTAGGCATTGTGGGTCTCACAGTTCAGATCGATATAACCGTCATTCTGGAGGATCTGGATCACCTCATCCCCGACATATACATTTCCTTCACCGCTGCCATACACGCGGATGAGCGGCTTGGCGTGAAAGTCGAAAGGATTCTTTATAGTCGTCTCCCTTGTGAGCACCAGTTTCCGCTGCCCGTCCACGCTCCACCGCTGAGGCTGGCAATGGAAGGTCAGCTTCATGGTCGCGCCTTTTCCTCGTTTCGGCTCAAAAGCGAGTGCTTCTTTGCAGATACCCATGCGGAAGAAATCCGGGTCGTAGGTATCGTGCAGCACCTGATAACCCACAGGCGAAAGCAGCCAGCTCTTTACCGCCGCCGTCCTCGGCGCTAAGGCGTCAAAGAAGAAAGCGTCATAGCTGATATCCAGATTCTTAAAGCGATGCTCACCGGTCTTGGCGTTGTCCCGGATCAGGTCGCCGTTTTTGCCGGGGATCGTCTGCAGGTCCACATCCACAGCCGGGCTGTCATATACGCCGGGACCGGAAATATAGAGCAGAAAGTCCTTGCTGTTTTTCCCGGCGAAGGTGAGAAAATTGCGGACATATCTGGTTTTCAGTTCAAAGAGCGACATGTCCGTATCGCTCAGGACCGGCATTCTCTGCATCGAATCCTCCTTCCCGAAAAGGCAAAGCCCGGTGCAGGGTTACTTGCCCCACACCGAGCCGTCCTCATTCAGCATTTCATTGATCCGATGGACGATAGTGTCCGCCAGATCGTTATCGTTCTGGGCTTCATATCCGTTCACGTTCACGGAGAGCCCGTTAATCGTGACGGAGCGGCTGTTCGTCACACCACCACCCGCGCCTGCCATCGCAAGCTGCCCAGCCCCGATCTCCGGGAGGGCAAGCCCGGTGAAGGCTGCGCCAACAGACCCGGCCAGATCCCGGATGGTATTAAGCAGCGCCTGCTTGCTGTCTTTGATGCCCTTGGCCAGCAGTTCCATGAAGTCCGGCATATACTCGTCCGCATGGGACAGCGGGCCTTCCTCCGGAACTGAGAAGCCGAGGATGTTGTCTACGTTGTTCGCAAGGCTCCGGGCAGCGCCGGTCACGCGCCAAGCGTTATCATTGATGCCCGCTGCCATCTGGATGCAGATGTCCCGGCCCCAGACATAAGCATCGCTGCTCATATTCAGGTAATTGGACACGCTGGTTTTGATCGCGGAGCAGGCCGTCGATACATTGGTTTTCATCGTGTTCAGGGCATTGGTCATATTGGTATTGGCCTCTGCCATCTTGTTTTTCACGATGTTGGCGATTTCCGTGAATGTGTTGGAGAAGGTCGTTTTGATCTCCGTCAGCGCATTCGTCACCGCCGTTTTGATTTCCGTCAGCTTGGTGGTGATCGTCGTTTTGATGGTTTCCCAACTGGTCGTGGTATTGGAGACCACCGCCGTCCAGGTATTGGCAATCGTGTTTTTGATCACGCCCATCGCCGTATCCACCGCAGTGCGGATCGCCGTCAGCGCGGAGGTGATGGTGGTCTTGATATTGTTCCAAGCCGTCGTGGTATTGCTGTTCACAGCCGTCCAGGCATTGGCGATCGTGTTTTTGATCACACCGGTCGCCGTGGTGACCGTGTTTTTCATGGCCGTGCAGGTGGCATTGATGGTCTGCTGCATCTGCTTCCACATGGAAGAAGTGTTGCTGCCGGTCCCGCTCCACGCCGTGCTCATCACCTGCTTGATCGAGGCGGACACCTTCGATATGCCGCTCTGGATCTGGTTCATGCCCTGTGTGACGACTTTCCCGATCTGGCCCCAGCTTTGGGAGGTCGCAGTCTGCACCTGCGTCCATGCGGTTTTCACCGCCGTGGTCACCTGAGCCGCCGCCGCATTCGTGCTGGTGGCGATTTGCGTCCATGCCTGTGTATAGGTCGTCTGCACAGCGGTCATGCTGTTTTTGATGGAGTCGGAAAGCGTCGTACTCAGACCGTTCGCCGCCGTTTCCACCAGAGATACGTTCCCGCTGATACCGTTCGCCAGGTTGGTCATGAAGTCCGGCATCCAGCTCTGCATATCCGCCAGCGGACCGGTATCCGGCACGGAGAAGTGCAGGAAGTTCCGAATGGCGTTTGCTACGGAGGACGCGGCGTTCTTCACCTTGTCGATCGCGCCACTGATGCCGGAGGCAATATTGCCCACCAGATCGGAGCCCCAACTGGCCGCAGAGGAGATCACATTGGAAACCGCCGTCTTGGCGTTATTGAAGCCGTTGCTGATCGCAGTTTTGATACTGTCGATCTTCCCGGTAATCGCGGAGAGCATATTCTGGAAGCCCGTCGAAACGGAAGAGGCAAGATTGGTGACGGTGGTGGATACGCTGCTCTTTATGTTGGTCCAAGCCGTGGTCACGCTCGTTTTCAGACTGTTCACCGCAGTTGACACGGTGGATTTCAGCCCATTCCATGCCGTTGTTACAGATGTTTTCAGTCCGTTCACCGCTGTGGTGACCGAAGTCTTCAGACCGTTCCAGGCATTTACGACGCTTGTTTTCAGGCTGTTTACCGTATTGGTGACAGAGGTTTTGATGCTCGTCCAAGCGGAGGTGATGCTGGTTTTCAGACTGTTCATCACCGAGGTGATCGAGGATTTCAGCCCATTCCATGCCGTCGTGACGCTGCTCTTCAGGCCGTTCACGGTGGTGGTCACGGATGTTTTCAAACTGGTCCATGCCGTGGTGATACTGGTTTTCAGGCTGTTCATTGCCGTGGTGACAGAAGATTTCAGCCCGTTCCATGCCGTCGTGACGCTGCTCTTTAGGCCATTGACCGTGGTAGAAACAGAGGATTTTAGGCTATTCCATGCCGTAGTCACAGAGGACTTGAGGCTGTTCACCGTGGTGGAAACAGCGGATTTGAGCCCGTTCCATGCTGTAGTCACACCGGTTTTCAGCGCATTGACCGTTGTTGTGACGCCGGTTTTCAGGCCGTTCCATGCTGTCGTGACTGTGGTTTTCAGCGCCGTGGTCGCCGTGGATACGGCGGACTTCATTCCATTCCATGCTGTGGTCACACCGGTTTTCAGCGCATTGACCGTTGTCGTGACGCCGGTCTTCAGGCCGTTCCACGCCGTCGTGACCGTCGTTTTCAGCGCCGATGTAGCCGTAGAAACAGCGGTCTTCATCCCGTTCCATACGGTTGTCACCGTGGACTTGATGCCGTTGGCCACTGTGGTGACGCCGGTTTTGATCCCGTTCCATGCTGTGGTGACGGCAGTTTTTATCCCATTGCCGATTGTGGTAACGGTTGTCTTGATGCCGTTCCATACGGTGGAAACCACAGATTTTATGGCATTGACCACGGTCGTCACGACGGTTTTGATCGTATTCCAGGCATTGGTGACAGCCGTTTTGATGCCGTTCACCACGGTGGTAACCACAGTCTTTATGGCATTCCATACCGTGGTGACGGTCGTTTTGATGCCGTTCACTGTATTGGTAACCACAGACTTGATCGTATTCCAGACTGTGGAGATCACCGAAGAGATACCGGACATCACGGTTGATACCACGGTTTTGATCGCGTTCCAGACCGTCGTGATAATGGTTTTGATCGTATTCACGATGCCGGAAATCACCGTTTTAATGGCACCCCAAACAGTCATCTGCCCGGACTTGATGCCATTGCTGACCGTATCCACAGTATTTTTGATCCCGCCGAAAACTGTGGAGATGATCGTTTTGATTGTATTGACCACCGTAGAAATCACGGTTTTGATCGTGTTCCATACCGTGCTGATAACGGTTTTTATCCCGTTCACAACGGTTGTCACATTCGTCTTGATCGTATTCCACGCCGTGGAAACAACAGAAGAAATCGCGGTCATCACCGTAGAGATCACGGATTTGATGGTATTCCAGACCGTGGTGATATGGGTCTTGATGCCGTTGACTACAGTGGTGACCGTCGTTTTGATCGCATTCCATACGGTGGAGAAAACAGACTTGATGCCGTCAAGCACGGAACTGAAAAAGGATTTGATTCCGTTCCATACCGTGGTGGCCGTCGTCTTGATCCCGGTCCACGCATTGGTGACGAAGGTTTTGATCGCATTCCACACCGTAGAGAATGTGGTTTTGATCCCGGTCAGCACAGTCGTGAAGAAACCGGAAATGGCGTTCCACACCGTAGTCGCGGTATTCTTGATCCCGTTGACGGCCCCGGTGAAAAAGCTCTTGATGCCGTTCCATATATTGACAAAGAAGGTTTTCACGCTGGTCCATACCGTATCCCAATCGGTGCCGAACCAACTGAGGAAGGTATCTGCGATGCCCTTCAGCATATTCAGGACGGAGGAGAATACTCCCTTGATCCCGTTCCAAATCCCGGAGAAGATTTCCTTCACACCGGTCCATGCCTGATCCCAATTCCCGGTGAATATCCCGGCGAACACGTCGAACAGGCCGGTCAGCACATCGAGGACCGCACCAAGCACGGTGGAAATTACCTCAAATGCCGCTTCAAAAACAGGAGCCAGTACGGCGCAGAAGCCGTCCCATACCGCCTTCAGCACTTCAGTGATATTTTTGAAATCGAAACCCAGCGCATTCAGCCTTTCGGTAATGGCCTGACCGAATGCTTCAAACTTTGCTTTGATGCCTTCCCAGATCGCGATAATCTTATTGCGGAATTCCTCATTGTTCTTCCAGAGATTCACAAAGGCGGCTACCAGGACGGCGATCACGGCGACAACAGCCAGCACGGTCCCGGACACCCCGCCGAGGGCTGCCTTCAGGGCATTGAAAATGCCTCCGGATTTCTTCACCGCGCTGGTCACTTTCAGTACGCCTTTGCCGAGCTTGGCAAAGCCCTTCATGGCCGTACCGACCTTGGAGGTAATTGTGCCGATGACCACCAGCAGCGGTCCGATGGCCGCAGCCAGCGCCGCGACCTTCAGAATGGTCTTCTTCTGGGCCTCGTCCATGCTGTTCAGCTTGTCGACGAAAGCCTGAACCTTGCTTACGATCGCCCGGATTGCGGGCATCAGCAACTCCCCGAAGGAAATCGCCAGTTCCTCAAGCTGCGATTTCAGGATGGTGAGCTGGCCCTTCAGGTTGTCCTGCATAGTCGCCGCCATGTGTTCCGCTGTGCCGTCACAGTTTTCGATGGCTGAAGACAGCTTTTCAATATCCTCCGGCGCGGCGTTCATCAGGGCGAGGAAGCCGGACATGGCATTTTTGCCGACCAGCGCCTCCGCTGCCTGCGCCTTTTCGGATTCAGTCATTTTATTGAAAGCCCCGCGACAGTCAGCAAGAATGTCGGAGAGATTGCGCATGGAGCCATCCGCATTCGTGGTAGCGATCGTCGCCTCACCGAAAGCCTTACCGGAGAGCTTGACCTCGCCGGTCAGGTTGTTCATGATGGTGCGCAGCGCGGTACCGGCCTGGCTTCCTTTGATACCGGCATTTGCCATGAGACCGATAGCCTCTGCAGTATCCTCAGCGGAAAAACCCAAGGCACCGGCGATTGGCGCACAGTACTTGAAGGTTTCGCCCATCATGGACACATTGGTATTGGCGTTGGAGCTTGCCGCCGCCAGAATGTCTGCGAAATGTCCGGAGTCGGACGCGGAGAGACCGAAAGCCGTCAGGGCGTCGGTCACAATATCCGACGTGGTGGCCAGGTCCTCGCCGGAAGCTGCAGCGAGGTTCATGATGCCTTCGATGCCGTCCAGCATATCGCCAGTCTTCCAACCGGCCATAGCCATATACTCAAAAGCGGACGCGGCCTCGGTCGCGGAGAACTTGGTCTTACTGCCCATTTCACGGGCTTTATCCCGTAGGGATTGCAGGTCATCCCCGGTCGCGCCGGAGATCGCTGCCACCTTTGACATGCCTTCGTCAAAATCGGCTGCCGTTTTTACCGCTGCCGTGCCAAGGGCTACAATGGGTGCGGTCACATGCGTCGTGAGGGTTTTCCCGGCGCTGGTGATTTTCTGGCCGACCTGTTCAAACTTGCCGCCGACTTCTTCGATCTTGGCAAGGGTGGCGTTGGTGGAGGACGCCTGGGATTCGAGGGTTCTCAGCGCCTGCTCGGTTTCCTGAATCTCACGCTGCAGGGCGTCATACTGCTCCTGGGTGATTTCACCTTTCTGCAGCTGCTCGTTTGCCTGCTCCGCCGCCGTTTTCAGTGTGGCCAGTTTTTCCTTGGTCTCTTTGATGGCGTCGCCCAGCAGGCGCTGCTTCTGGGCCACCAGTTCTGTGTTCGAGGGATCGAGCTTCAGCAGTTTCTCGACGTCCTTCAGCTGAGACTGCGTGCTTTTGATTTCCTTGTTGACGCCCTGCAGCGCAGAGGTCAATTTCGTAGTATCGCCGCCGATCTCAACGGTAATGCCTTTCAAATTCGCCAATGATCAATCCCTCCTCTCTGCCCGTGCGCAGGCGATTTATTCTGCCGGTTCCGGCGAAGAAAAAAGAGCCAATGGATGCTGTTCCATCAGTTCTTTTGATCGTTTCATATTTTTCTGTTTCAGAGCCTCGGCCCTGCGGATGAACGCTTCCTTCACCGGCTGCACCCGGATCAGGTTCCGCATCCGGCTGTACTCCGCGATGTCCGCCCGGAGCGCGGAATCCGTCGCGCAGACCGGATAAACCGTGCCGCAATCAGGACAGCGGAAAAAGGTATATTCGATTTCGCCATCCTGATGCGTCTCCGGAGTGACGGCGTCCGCCACAGCGCCGCATCGGTCACATTTGATTTGCATATTTCCTCCCGTCACAGGCGGTCCATGTCAGCCTGATTCGCTTCCTCGCGCCATTCGATCTTGTCCCGGCTGCTCTCATTGAACATGTCGTTCACCAGCCCGATGGTCAGCAGATCGAGATCGGCGATATCCAGCCCCAACTGGACGCAGCGCAGCATGAACAGAGCGGTCGTCATGGGCCGCTCCGTCTTCCTCAGTTTTTTCTTGCAGGAACCGTGGTCTTAATGTTCATGCCCCACAGGTCGATCAGTTCCGGGAGAATCTGATAAATGCTGAACGTATTGTACTGATCCAGCCATTCATCCGGCCCAGCATATTTCTCGTCCGGATGTGCAGCCGCGTACATCACAAACGCCAGGTCCTCGAACATTTCCAGAGAAAAGCCGTCCAAGGTGGAGGCTTCTTCATCCTGATCCTTGATGGCGTCGTTCAGGGTCATCAGGTCCTTGTATACGTCCCGACCGAATTTGTTTCTGTAAATACGCGGGATCGCAGCCGATGCTTTGAACTCGACCGGTTTGCCGTCGATCTCGATATTCTTTGTAACTGCCATGATCATTTTCCTCCTCATCATGATGATCGGCGGGGAGTATTTCATCCCCGCCGCCGTGATTATCAGCCGTCGTTCTCTCCGCCGCTGAGGTCTTCATTTTCCTCACCGGAATCAGCAGGCGGCATATATACCGCGTCATACCAGGCGTCGTATACAGCCTTGCTGGTGTTGGTGCTGGACTTGGCCTTCACATAGCCGTTGGCCAGCGCGGATGCGATGATGGACAGTTCCTCGGTCTTGACTTCCTTTTCGTCCTCTTTGGTGTCGCCTTCCTGAGAGGGCCGGGACGCGCTGCAGCAGTAGAATACATGACGGATCGCGTTCTGGTCGCCGGTGAACTCGAACAGCAGAGCGAAACGCTCAAAGGTGCTGTTGGCGTTTTCCAGAAGCACGCCGTTGGTATCTTCTTCCTCGTGCAGGATATCCTTGAGGAATTCCTCCGGGATCAGGGCCAGTTCCAGATCGCCCTCGTAGCCCGCGTTGTTGTTCAGAACCACATACACGATGTCATCGGCATAGAAATTCTCGCTTTCACCTTCCGGGTCAAGGGAGAGACTGACTGCGCCGGGCAGGCGCTTGGGGGTATCATAGGTGACATTACCGTCCTCATCGAAGGTAGCCTTGGCGTAATAGCAGTTCTTCAGGCCAAAACGGATTTTATTGGTCTTCTTGCTCATGATGTTAATCCTCCTCATTTTCCGGCTCATCGGAGCCTGTTTCATCGTCCTCATACTGCAGGTCGAGCGTTACCTCATAGAGGACTTCGTAAAGCTTTTCTTCCTCAATCCAGACTTCGGATTTCTGGAAGAACATCTCATGCTCCGAAAGGAGCCGTTCCACCCGCTGCTCCAGCGGAGGATTCTTCGTGTCCGTATACAGTTCGATATCCAATTCGTGCAGCTGGTAGTACACCGTATTGTCTGCACCGAACGGGATGTTCTTCGGATACAGGAAACAGATAAAGGGCGGGTCCGGCGACTCACCCTCCGCAAAGTGGTCGTAGGCGATCGGAAGCGAAAGCTCCTCCAGCACCTGCATCACATCGTTGTGTGTCATCATCAGTCACCTCGTACAGCTTTCTCGATCAGGCCTTCCAGCATCTCAATGCCTGCTTCTTCCGCAGGCGCGATATGCGGGATGGCCCGGACCCGTCCGCCGCCGCGCTTGGCGTGGCCTTTTTCCAGCAGATGCGCCAGCATATACCGGTTGGGGCTGTAAACGGTCTGCTGCAGCATGTTGCTGCTCTCAGCCGTGGTCTTGGCCTTCCAGCTTTTTGCGTAGCGCCCGGTCCGGACCGGCGCGGAAGAATTGATCTGCTCCTTCACGGTTTTCGCGGATTTCCTCACCGCTGACTTCACCTTCTCGGAAGTCAGGCTGGCGTATTCCTCCAAGCCTTCATTGATGACGTCGGCCAGTTCGTCGACGGAAATACTGCGACCCATCACCGCACCTCCTTCTGGCAGCGGATACGGATGGTTTTCCGCTGATAGTTCATCATGTCGACTGACTGGATGTTATAGAGGCCATCCCGGAACCGGATGCGGAAATGTGTGCTGTCGAGGTTTTTCAGTTCAGAACAGTACCGGACCTCAAAGATGATCGTCTGTTCAGCCTCGGTGATCACGCTTTCCTTTTCCCGGTCATACTGATAGGTGGAGGCGTATGCCGCGCAGGAGAAATAGTCCGTCCAGTCATTTTTGTGATTGCCGTACTTGTCGACGGTGACCGCGTTCTGCTGTACGGTAATCCTCTCGTTCATTTTCTCGATCATAGGATGCCCTCCCGGACGGAAAACAGCAGGCTCCGCAGCGTCAGGGTGAGATTGTGATGATCGGCTTCCTCCCGGTGTTCAAAGAGATACCCCAGCGCATACAGCACCGCGACACGGAAGACGGCGCGAAGACTGATGATCTCCGCGCCGTCATTCTCGTCGGGCTCCGCGTTGACAGCGTCCCATTTTTCATCGGTCAGCCTGCCGACGTCCTTTGCCAGCACTCCGGCTGAAAGAATGAGGGAGCTGATCATGGCATCCTCATCCGCAGAATCCACCCGGAGGTACGTTTTGGCTTCCTCAAGCGAAATCAGCGCCATGACCGCTCACCCCCGATCATCAGGATCCGGAAGAGGCCGTGCCGGTGCCGAGGGCCATGACCTGCATGGCCTCGGGCAGGATCAGCTTGCCGTCGACGCGCTGCGTTCCGATGAAGCCCACCTGATCAGTCACCGCGTACAGTTCGTTCAGGCGCTTGAGGGTGCGATTCTGACGGTCGGCAATCCAGTAATAGCTGAAGTCGCCGAACAGAAGCACCTTCTTGTTCTTGTCGGTCGTAGCGTTGCCGGTGATGGCGGGCATATAGCCGCTGGTGTAGATTGGGCGGCCCAGAATGGTATCGGGCTTGCCGACTTCCAGACCCGGCTTCCAGATGTAGTTGTCGTTCTTGTCCTTGATCAGCATCAGCTGCAGGAGCAGGGTCTCGTTGCACAGGAAGGCGGCCTTTCTGCGGTACGGAGACTTCAGGCTGTAATAAAGCTTATAGATGTTGTCGAAATGGACGGTCTGGGCATTGGCGGTCGTGTTCCCGGCAGTCGGGGTCAGGCTCGTCAGGATGCCGGTGGGCTGGCTGGGCGTAGTCTGCGGGTTGGCGGACGGGCCGGTGCCGTTGATGAAGGCGTCTTCCTCGGCGTTGCCGAAACGAACGCCGAAGCGCTGCGCGATATGGGCCGCGATGTTGAAGGCGGAGTCGTTCAGAAGCTCGTTGCTGACCTTGATCATGCAGCCGAGCTTATACGCGGACAGCGTCTCCTGCGCGAAGCTCATGTCGGATTCCTGAATGGCAGCGCCTTCCTCGATCCAGGACGCGGAGCCGGAATCGGTCGCGATCGGGATCGTGCGGGTGCCGGAATTGGTGTGGATGGTCTTGGCGAGCGTGCGGAAGATGTTGTTTTCCTCCAGCGCCTGAATGAGCTGGTGCTCAAACTCATCCGGAACGGTAAAGCCGCCGTTCTGATCGACGCCGACAGAAAGCGCGTCACGCACTTCCATCGTGTTCATGCCGCGCATCATATTCCAAAAGGCGTCGTTGTACTCGTTCGTGGCGGTCGGACGCACAGCGCCCTTTCTCTGACCGGCCTTGGGATCAGCATGCACAGGGACGGAGGTCGCAGCGGACAGCTTGGCGTCCATCTCCATCTGATCCTCCAGACGTTTGATCTCTTCGCCCAGCGCCTTCACGTCCTCGGCCATCTTGTTGTACTGCTCGACAGCGGAAGCCTCTACCAGCCCGTTGCTGTCACGGTGGTCCTCCAGAAACGCCTTCGTCTGCTCCCAGAGGGTGTTGCGCTTGTTGCGCAGTTCGATAATCTTGCTCATTACGAATTCCTCCATATAATGATTTTCGGTTGCATGAAAAAAGCCGGACCCCTCATTTGAGGAACTCCAGCTGCTTCATGAGTATCTGATAGGGCATCGCCCCATCCTCGGTTGTACCGTCCATCCCGATCGTGGGAGCAGGCGGCTGCGTATCAGGCGGTTTTTCTGCCGCAGGCGCACTGGTGCGCAGGCGGTTCAGGATTGCCAGCCCCATCTGCTTGGTGGAATAGAGCTGCGCCTCCAGCACCGGCGCATCTTTGTCCGGTTCTTCAGGATCGCCGTCCGGTTCCTGTGTGGGCTCCGGCGTCTTTCCCTCATACAGGATTTCGTCGCAGAAGCCAAGATCAAGCGCCTTTTTTGCGTTCATCCAGGTCTCGCTCTCCATGAGCTCCGCCACTTTGTTATGGCGCAGGCCGGTTTTCGCAATATAGGCGTTGATAATGGATTCCTTCACTTCATTCAGTGTCTCGATCGCTTTCTCCATATCCTTCGCGTTGCCCATCGCAATGGTGGACGGGTCGTGAATCATGAGAAGCGCCGTGGGAGACATCTGCACTTTGTCGCCTGCCATCGCAATGACGGAAGCGGCTGACGCTGCAAGGCTGGCAATCCGGACGGTGACCGTTCCGGCGTAATCCTTCAGCATCGTATAGATCTCAGCCGCAGCAAAGACGTTCCCGCCCGGAGAATTGATCCAGACCGTCACATCGCCTTCCTCAGCCTCCAAATCCTCGCGGAACATAGCAGGCGTGATTTCATCGCCCCAGAAGCTCTCGTTGTCGATCGGCCCCTCGAGGCGAAGGACCCTGCCTCCGCTGTCATCATGAATCCAGTTCCAAAACTTCTTCATTTCTTCCTCCTGTTATCTGGCGTGTTTTCCGCAGGCTTGACAGCCGCCTTTCCGGCGTCTTCCAGTTTGACGTAGCCGCCGTTCAGGTAATAGTCATCGCCGCCTTTCTCTGCCGGGATGAGGTCCATGTTTTCCAGCCGGTGTATATCATTGGGCGAGAGAAAGCCGTTGCTGATTCCTGTGGCATAGCCCTGCATCCGGGACTGGTAATCGCCGCGCAGGAGCCCGTCCACATTGAATTTCGGGAAGTATTCATCCTGCTCATCCGGCAGAAGCAGGTCTTTGATGATCGCCTGCTCAAAACGGACCAGCCAAGGCGTCAGGGTATGGACCACAAAATCGATCGACTGATGCTCAATATTCGAGAAAGTCGCATGCTCCAGGTCCTGCACCATATGAGGCGGCACGCGGAAAATGCGGCAGATCTCGTTCACGCCGAATTGCCGGGTGGAAAGAAACTGACTGTCCTCCGGAGGAAGGGAGATCGCTTTATACTGCATGCCCTCTTCCAGCACGGCAACCTTGTGAGCGTTATTGGCCCCGCCGTAAACGTCGGACCAGTTTTCCCGGATCTTCTCGGGGTTCTTCAGGACGCCCGGATGTTCCAGTACACCGGAAGGCTGTGCGCCATTTTTGAAAAAGGCACTGCCGTATTTCTCCACGGCCAGCGTCGTGCCAAGGCTGTTTTTCATCATGGCGATGGGTGAAAAGCCTACGAGGCCATTGAAGCCTAAGCCCGGTACATGGAAGATCTCGTCATAACGGAAGTAGATGTCCTTGTTCTTTTCGCCGGGCACCTCATCGGTATAGGCGTGGTAGATATAATAAATCTGGCCCTTTTCATCCCGGTCAGTCTCCACGTATTCCGGCATCAGCGGATACAACGCCAGCACATTGTTTTTGCCGTCCCGGATGATCTGCGCATAGCTGTTGCCCCACAGGAGCAGGTGCGTCATCATTGTCTCCCGGAAAGAAAAGCTGGTCATCTCCGGATTGGGCTGCCGGTACAATAGCTTATACAGCGGATGATCCGTAGCCTTTTCCTTTGCGCTCATGCCGTCCTTCATCCGGTACAGATGCAGCGGAAGCCCTGCCACCGTCTCGGCCAGCAGCCGGACGCAGGCATAGACCGTCGCGATCTGCATGGCGGATTTCTCATCCACCTTTTCACCGGAATCGGCTTTGCCGAATACAAAGGTCTGCCCGGAGTCGCGGACGTTATCTGTGATCTGAGGCGCATCGCGGGCACTGCCGCCGCGCAGGCCCAGCCACTCAAGCATTCCCATTTTCCATCACCTCCATAGCACGATGAAGGGCTTCCCGGATCACCAGGAAGCCCACGATCGAAAGCAGTATCATTTTCGCCACTCTTTCACGATATCAGTATATAGGATTTCGCAAGGAGAAGTTTATCCGGTTTTGGACATCAGAACACCATCAGCCCGCGCTCATCATAGACGCTCGAGGTGTTCTCATGCCGGATGCAGCGGTCCAGCGCCATGATCGCGGCCACGATGCCGTCGATCTTTTCCGGCGATTTTGCCTTGGTGCATTTGATGTTTCCGGCAGGGTCCGTATCTACAACCACATTCCCGCTCATCCAGCGCATGACCGGGTGACCGCCGTGAATGATCCGGCCTTCCATCAGCAGCTTATAAAACTCCTTCGTCGGCGGGGACATGTCCTTATACCCCTGTCCGAAGGGGACGACCGTAAATCCCATGCCTTCCAGATCCTGCGTCATCTGCACCGCGCCCCAGCGATCAAAGGCGATCTCAAGGATGTGGTATTGCTTTCCCAGGTCCTCGATGAACTTTTCAATGAAATCATAATGGATCACGTTGCCTTCGGTGGCATAGAGGTATCCCTGCTTGTGCCAGACGTCATATGGCACCGACGCCCGGCGCACCCGGATCGGGATCGTATCTTCCGGCACCCAGAAAAAAGGCAGCATCACATATTTCTCTGTCTCATCCCGTGGGGGAAACATGAGTACGAAAGCCGTGATGTCGCCGGTACTGGAGAGGTCCAGCCCGCCGTAACAGTCCCGGCCCTTCAGCGCTTCCATGTCGATCGGTACGTTGCCCAGATCGTAGATCTGCTCCGGGATGAAGCGCGTCAGGGAGGAAACCCACATATTGAGCCGCAGCTGCTTGAACACGTTCTCTTCCGCAGGATTATCGACGGCCTCCTGAAACATCTCCCGGACACGGTCAATCTGGATCGTCTGGCCGAGAGACGGATTTGCCTTGTACCAGTTGCGCTCATCGGTCCAGTCCTCATCATCGGAAAGGCCGTATACCACCGGATAAAAGGTATGGTCGATCTTCCTGCCCGCCATAATATCCAGTGCCTTGGTATGAAGCTCATAGCAGATACTTTCCTTATCCGTGCCTGCGGTCGTGATCAGAAAGTACAGCGGTTGTTCCCTGGCATCGCCGGAACCTTTGGTCAGGACGTCGTACAGTTTCCGGTTGGGCTGCGCGTGGACCTCGTCCAATACCAGCCCGGAGACATTCAGGCCGTGCTTGGTTCCGACCTCCGCTGACAATACCTGATAGAAACCTGCGTTGCTGTAGTTGACGATCCGCTTGGTGGCGGCAGCGACCTTGGACCGCTTATACAGCGCCGGTGCTTTTTCCACCATGCGCCGGGCCACATCGAAAACGATGGACGCCTGCTGCCGGTCCGCCGCCGCGCCGTACACCTCCGCTGCAGGCTCGCCATCGGCATAGAGAAGGTAAAGGGCGACTGCCGCTGCCAGTTCTGACTTTCCGTTTTTCTTTCCGATTTCGATATAGGCCGTCCGGAACTGACGGTGGCCGTTTTCATCCACGACCCCGAAAATGTCCCGAATGATCTGTTCCTGCCAAGGCAGCAGCCAGAACGGTTTCCCATCCCATTTGCCCTTGGTGTGTTTCAGGTTTTCTATAAACGTGACGGCCCGGTCAGCTTTCGCCTTATCATAATGAGAGGTCGGAAGCATGAACCGGGTCGGCGTGTAGTTTTTCAGTTTTGGATAATTGGCAGGTCGTTCCTTCGCCATCACAGGTCACCTCCCAGCAGCGCTTCGAGCTCATCCTCGCCTCCGCTGCCGGTGGTGTCCGCGACGATGCGGGAACGGGAAGCAGGCGTCAGACCGAACTGCTCCGCAAAACGATTCATGACCTTCAGGTAGGTCTGGGCGATCGATACCTGGGGGACCTGCTGCCAGTAGCCGGACGGGGTCTTCACGATCGTCCCGTGCTGGGTGATGAATTCCTCCGCCTCTTTCCATCGGGCATAGGCCTGACAGTATCCGGCGAAGGCCGCCATATCCACTTCGGTGAGCACGCCCATGAGCTCCATCTTTTTTGCCAGCCTGCGCCATTCCTTCTTGGCTTCCGGTTCCAGCCACTTCGGGCAGGAGGGAGCCTTCTTGTCCGGCTTTGGCTCTTTATCATTCAGTTTCCGCTTGCCCGGATTGCCTTCCAGTTCCTTGATCGCGGTCGGCGTCGGTTTTCTTCCTCTGGTCGCCATCTTCGGCACCTCCTTCCTCCGTTTCTATCGGACCGAGCCATGACGGATCGGGTACGAATGCGTCATACGGCAGGTCGTGTCTGTCTATCAAAAATCTGCGTGCCATATGATCACCTCCGTCAGGGCATAAAAAAAGACCCTCGCGGATCTTCTGTGCTACGAGATACAGCCCCGTCAGGGCTGTTCCCGCCGATATTCAAATCGGTGTTTCTTACTGCTGCATGGCCCAGGCCATCGCGTGACCGTCGTCCTCGAATTCAACTTCGCTCGCCGCCCGCAGCCCGATGGTGCCTTCACAGGAAAGGTCGTCGTCCAGATGTTCGTAAACCGCGCCGAAGTAGCAGGGCTTGTTCTTTCCGTTGTAGTAGTACCCGGCCAGCAGGACCTTGTCTCCAAAGTTCAGGACCTTGCTCCAGCGGCATTCGAGGTCTTCCGGGGTGGTGGGGTTCGGCAGCCTGTAGGTTCTCATTGCTTCGTTGATCGTCATGGTCTTGTCCCTCCTTACGCTCTTTCGACGTCTACCAGCCAGCTGGCTTCCGGGTGGCTCTCGCCGGTGGCCTTTTCCACTCGCATCTCATCTTCCATGATGTAGTGCAGGCTCTTGCCGACCTTGATGAACCGGATGCCTTCGTAGCCCGGAATGCTGGTGCGCAGAACCCGCGCCCTGCGGCTCTCGCCGTCGTAGCTCTTGCCGTCCCAACCGGCGAAGGTGAAGGTCACCGTTTCCTTGGTCTTGGTGAAGCGCTCTTCGAACTCGCTGCGGGTAATCGTGGTGTTGTAGTTGCCCAGCGTGAAGTGGTTTCTCAGTGTGTAGGCGTTCGTCATGGTGGTTTCCCTCCGTTCGTGTTTTCCCCTTGGGGTACTGTATATATCACTCTAAACGGAGGAAATAGCAAGTTATATCTGCTCGGATTTCGCACATATAATTGATATCTTTCTGTGTCATAAATTGTGCAGTATACGACCAACAGAGCCTTGCGGCTCCGTGGCTGGCTGGGGCGCTGCTGTCTTCAGCCGAGGGCCTTGCTGAAGCGTTCCTTCTCCTCGGCGGTGTAGAGCTCCGTCCAGGGATGCTCTTCTCCGCGCAGGTCGAAGGTCAGGCCGTAGATGTAAATGATCCGCTCCTTGTCGTCGTACATCGTGCGGTCCACCCGGACGCTGGCGGGGTGGAAACCCCAGCCCGTGTAAAGGTCGTGCAGGGCGTGTTTGTATTCCGGGCTGCCGTCCGTCCGGATCGTCAGGGTCGTTCCGTAGCCAAGGTCAAACTGCTTTTCGTACCGCCTGATGTAATTGAACTCGTTTCTTTCTTCGCGCTTCATGGTGGTTCCCTCCGTCTGTGTGTTTTCCCCTTGGGGTAGTGTATATATCACTCTGAACGGAGATAATAGCAAGTCATTTTTTCCGGATTTCGCACATATAATTGATAACAATCTGTGTCCTGCCTGATACGACCAACAGAGCCTTGCGGCTCCGTGGCTGGCTGGGGAAAAGCCGGTGCTCAGTTCAGGGAGAACCGGATGCCCATGATCTCGGCGGGCTCCTCGTCGCCCCAGCGGCTCTCGTGCCGGGTAATGGTGCAAAGGCCTTGCATCGTGCAGCCTGCTGCGGCGAACTGGTGGAGGTTCTCCATCACCGCCGTGCTCTGGTTGGTGTAGACGAAGGTCTCGATCCCGGCTTTCCGGAGGGCGTCGATGAAGTCGGTGACTTCCTTTTCCCAGAGGAAATCGTCCATCTCGACTTCGTTCTCCTTGCGGGAAAGGCTCTGCGCCCATGCGCGGTAGGCTTTGCAGGCTCCCTGCGGGAAGGGGAAGACCGCCGCCTGATCCTCTTCGTACCAGGCCTTGAGCTCATCGCTCTCCCAGCCGTAGGTGTCGATGATCTGCTGCTTGCGGTTTTTCCGCTCGACGCGGGCCGCTTCGAATTCGTGGCCGAGGCGCTTGAGCTCGGCGAAGTAGGTGTTGTTGGGGTTCAGCATGGTGGTGTACCTCCGTGTGCGAATTCCGTAGGGTTTTCCCTTGCGGTAGTGTATATATCACTCTAAACCGGAGATATAGCAAGTCATATTTCGGATATTCCCGCACATAATCTGCACAAATATCTGCGCCGGAAATTGTGCTTCCTATGACGACCAAAAGAGCCGTCCGGCTCCCTTGGCGGTCCCGATCAGCCTTCGCCGGTCAGGATGAAATGCGTGTATTCCTTCCGGTGCTCTTCAAGCCAGCAGACCAGTTCATAAAAGCCCCGGTCATATGCCAGCCGCTGGACCATCGGGATGTCGAACATATTGGTGAGCCCAGTATCCCGGATGGCCAGGATCTGCTCCTTTACCTTTGCATCCATCAGTCGATCCTCCTGCATGCGTCTTCGCCGTATGCGACCCCAAGGCCGCAGCCGGTATCCCAGTCCACATGGATCGTGCCGACCGCGTCGACCCCGATGACGGTTCCGAGCGTTCCGATCGGCGGAGCCTGCTTGTCGTCCATTTTCAGGAGCTCCACCCGGCAGCCGACCGGAAAATCCTCGCGCAGGCGTTCGATGATTTCCTTCCCCGGTGTCTTCATTCCGCAGCCACCTCCTCCTGAGCAGCCTTGGCAGCTTTGGCTGCCTCGCGTTTCTCCGCCTGCCTGGCCTTCCACTTTTCTTCCTCGGCGGGTGTGCGGAATGCGCAGTTGCCGCCGAGGTTGGCCATCAGGACCCTGCGGGCATCCTTGAATTCCGGACCGTTCATGCCGAGGCGGGTCAGCCAGATCCGGAGGGCGTACTTTTCGTTTTCCTCGTTGACCGCCTTGGCCTGAATCCGCTTCTGGTCCATCGCCTGCTTGTTCATCATCCCGCAGAGGACCGTGAAGGTCTGCAGCGTTTCGGCGTCGCCGGTTTCCGGCAGCGTGCTGAAGGTGATCCCTTCCGGCGTGATCGTCAGGCCGTCGATGGCCTTGCCACGCTCTGTCTCAAAACCGCCGATCGCCTGCAGGAGCGCTTCCTTTGTCAGTGCGCAGGCCTCATCCTTCAGGGCTTCCACCAGCGCCTCGTCCACCCGGAAGCCGGTGCCGAGGGCCTTGTTGATGAGGCCCGCCCTGGTGTAGATCAGGTTGATCAGGTTCCGCAGCGTCGCGCCGGTGTGGTTCTTCATGGGAACCTCGACCGTCAGGCTGACCTGCTCCTCTGCCTGTGCCTCCTCGGCAGGCTCGGTGGCCTGTGCCTCGAAGGGCTCGATCAGGCCTTCCTCGACCAGCGTCATGAGCGGCTGCAGGTCCGTGCCTTCGGCGACCGTCACGCTGCCGTCCTTCTCGATGGCGTAAGGGCCGATCTCGTAAGCGCATCTGGGCATCTTGGTGTAGCGGGATTCTTCGCCGGTGATCTCGGCCAGCCTCTGGGCGGCGTCCTTCCTGTTTTCGGTTGCGAGCTTGATGTTCATCATGGGTTGTACCTCCTTCAAATGTTCCCGTGGGTTCCTCCCTTCGGGTAGTGTATATATCACTCTACCGGGCAGATATAGCAAGTTATTTCTGCTGTATTTTCCGAAGAATTATAGACAAAAATGAACCGCCGTATCAGCGCACATTACACAATCCCGAAGGGCAGAATATCATGCTTCGATGGAGGCGACGGCTTCCTCAAAGCTCAGCTTCTGACCGTCACGGATCACATAGACATCGGAGGAAACGCCGTGATCGAGGCACCATGCCTGGTATCTCTTCGCTATCACGTCCACGAATTTCGGGTCAAGCTCAATGCCCCGGCAGATGCGGTCCGTCTCACAGCAGGCGATCAGGGTGCTGCCGCTACCGAGAAATGGATCGAGCACGATGCCGTTGGTCATGGTGCTGCACCGGAGTGGATAGCTCATGAGCGCCACCGGCTTCATCGTGGGATGATCCTTCGAAGAACGCGGCTTGTCGTACTCCCAAACCGTCACCTGCTTCCGGTCGGAGTACCATTGGTGTTTGCCGGTCTGCTTCCAACCGAACAGGCAGGGTTCGTGAATCCATTGGAACGGCGACCGCCCGAGGACCAGCGCGTTCTTTTTCCAGATGCAGCAACCGGACAGATAAAAGCCAGCGTCCTTAAATGCTCTGCGGAAGTTCAGCCCTTCCGTATCCGCGTGCCACACATAGATACTGCCGTCGTCGGCCAGGTTGGCGTGCATGCAGCGGTAGGCAGAAAGCAGGAAGTTGTAGAAATCCTCGTCGGCCATGTTGTCGTTCATGATCTTCCCGGCAGTCTCCTCGACATCCACGTTATATGGGGGATCGGTCAGAACAAGGTTTGCCTTCTGCCCGTCCATGAGGCGGGTGTATACCTCTTCGCCGGTGGAGTCGCCGCAGATCACCCGGTGCGGGCCGAGGCACCACAGGTCGCCCAGCTTCGAGAACACAGGCTGCGCCAGTTCCGCTTCCACGTCGAAATCATCCTCGGCCACCTCCTTCGTATGGACCTTATTGAACAGGGTCTCGATCTCCGGAGGATCGAAGCCGGTGAAGCCCAGGTCGAAGTTGGAATCCTGAATGTCCTTCAGGAGATCCGCCAGCAGGTTTTCATCCCACGCGCCGGTGATTTTATTGAGCGCGATGTTCAGCGCCTTTTCGCGGGTCTTATCGATATCCACCACGGCGCAGGGCACCTCGGTGTACCCGAGATCGAGCGCAACGGTCAGGCGCTGGTGTCCGCCGATGATCGTCATGTCCGCGTTCACCACCAGCGGATCGGCAAATCCAAATTCCTCGATGGAGTTCTTGATCTTTTCGTATTCCTTGTCGCCGGGCTTCAGCTTTTTGCGGGGGTTGTATTCAGCCGGTTTCAGTACGGTGACCGGCAGCACCTTCAGTTCAGCGGTTTTCATTGAGCCTTGCCTCCATTTCTAATTTCTCGGCCTTATGCCGTTTCTCGTAGTTCCAAAAGTCATACCGGCATTTATCCGAGCAGAACTTCTTCGGTCTGCCGTTTGGGTTTCTGCCTACCGGCGTTCCGCACCATGGGCAGAACTGCTTCGCGCAGGCGGCCAGAAAACTGCTGATATCCTGTTCTTCCATCTCATTCCTCCTGACACGAAACCTTCGCGGGCTGCCTGCGGTTGACACGAAACTCCATGAGAAAAGGCAGCGGTGGAAACGGCTCCATCACTGCCTGCTGTCACACGGTTTTTGTGCGGAAAACGGCTGTTTTCCTATTGGTTTTGCGGGTCCTATGGGCATTTTGCGATTTCACTGGCAGGCCGCTGGACCCCCGGCCTGCTAATTTCGCGGATTTTAACGCGAGAGGGGGCGGCGGTCTTTTAGGGAAGGCCCCACAGAGATCAGACCCCGGCCCCCGGTCCCATCAATAATGGTACAAAGGCGTCTGATCCTCTCTCCGGGTTTTCTGGTCATGGCAGCGTTTACACAATCCCTGCCAATTCTCCTGATCCCAGAATAGTTTTTCATCCCCGCGATGGGGAATGATGTGATCGACGACGGTGGCTTTTGTGTACCGACCCTGCTTCATGCATTCCTGGCATAGAGGCTGAACGTCTCTGAGGAACTGCCTGCTGGCCTTCTGCCATGCACTGCCGTAGCCTCGGCGGGCAGCGGACCGCACCTCTTCTGGGTGCAGTGCCTTGTGGGCCTCGCAGTACTTGCTGCCGGAGGGGACCAGCGCCGGGCAGCCGGGGTGCTTGCAGGGCACCTTGGGCTTGGCAGGCATCAGCGCACCAAGCCCCACTCGGCAAAGCGCTCGAACCCGCCGATCTGGTTAATGTACGTGCGGGCGGTCTCTACGATCTCGCTGAAGGGCACGCCGCCGACAGTGTCGTCGCCAATGGCACAGCAGACCTCCACAGGCTTGCCCGTCTCCTGTGCTTTGAGCCATGCCCAGATGTTCACGCTCACGTCAGCCTTGGACAGGTCCTTCCCGTGGAGCCCGCCACCCGTAACGCTGTCCGCCATGTCGCTGCCCAGTTTCCGGTTGGTAGCGCCGGTGTCCACATCCGTACCGCCCGTCCAGTCGCCCAGCGGGTTAATCTCCGCATGGGGGTAAAACATCCGGAGGAATTCGGTCGGCGCGTTGCTCTGGCAGATGATCAGGCGGTCAACGTCAAGAACGTATTTCCCGTCACAGCCATACTGCTCATATAGCTCCTTGGCGATTCTGGTGAGCTCTTTTTGCTCGTCCGTTACGGGCACGCCCTTAAAAATCCCGTTATCGCCACAGCGGAATCCATGCTCCTGGTTTTCTGCCAAATGGCGATCCTGCGCTACCTCCACATAATCAACCGCCACTTTCCGGGCGATCCGCTCGACGGCGGCTTCAATTTCATAAGGTGGCAGGGAGATATCCGTTTCCACGATAATGTGGCATATGCCATGTCCCAGAAGGACTTCCACCGCGATACGGGGATCGGCAACCTGCGCATAGGCGATATCCACGATCGCTCCGGCAATGCGGTCCGCCAGTTTGTCCGGATGCGAAGGGTTGACTTTTTCAAACATACTGCTTCGTCCTTTCATCACAAAAGCCCCGGAAGGAAGTCCCTCCGAGGCTCGGTTTTTCATGATATAAGCATATCAGAAATCGCAATGGAGAGTTTATCCCGTTTTGGACACGAAACTCAGGATTTGCCGAACAGCAGCACGGTCAGCCGGTCCAGTGCGCGGTTCTTCCGCTTATAGGCCGTCGCCTGTTCGACATGCAGGTATTCCGCGATATAATAAGCCGCGCTGCTGCCGTAGGTATTCCCGTCGCCGTAAAAGGTCTCAAGGCAATACCGGTCGTCGTCCGAAAGCTGCTCCCATGCCGGTTTGAACCAGTCCATATACTCGACCGCCTGCCGGTATCGTTCTTTCAGGATATCGATCTCCGAAATGGCGTTGATCAGGCGCTCCTCGCCAGCCTGTGGATTATGGGTCCTCGGCATGCCGTCCCATTTCGGGCTGCCGATGCTGGTCATTTTCTCATAGGTCCGTTTGATCTCGTCATCGGTGCTGTTGATAATGAACTGCATCGAATCGTAATCCTTGATCGCCGCGATCGTCGCCGACCGCTTGTCCAGATACTTCCACATAATGCTCATGGCATCTACCTCCGAAAAATATGGATTGTTTCTCGGATTGCCATTAGATTGACTCAGATTGTCAGGTGGGCCTTCACAGCGGAGATGAGATTCTGCTGGGTCGTGTCCTTATGCTTTAAGGCGTCCAGAACATCGTCGTCCACAGTATCCCGCGTCACGATATGATGGATCGTCACCACCTCTTTTTGTCCCTGCCGCCAGAGGCGGGCGTTGGTCTGCTGATACATTTCCAGCGACCACACCAGGGAAAACCAGATCAGGATATGGCCGCCGCGCTGGATGTTGAGGCCGTGACCGGCGCTGGCCGGGGAAATCAGTCCGACCTGGACCTTGCCCGCGTTCCAGTCGGCGATATCCTGATCGCTCTTCAGGTCCCGTGGGCGATACCCCAGTTCCGTCAGGTATTCCCGGATGCGCTCGTGATCATGCTGATACCAGTACGCCACCAGCACGTTCTGGCCGTTGGCCTGCTCAATGAGATCAGAAAGCATCATGAGCTTCTGATCGTGAATAACCCGCATCTGCCGGTCGGCGTTATAGATCGCGCCGTTGGCCATCTGCAGGAGCTTACCGGACAGGACAGCCGCGTTGGCGGCATCGATGGTCTCACCGTCCAGTTCCACCAACAGCTCTTTCTTCATGGCGTCGTACAGATCGCGCTCGGTGGGCTCCATATCCACGTAGTGATTGACCATCACCTGCTCCGGCATATCGAGGTAGTCCAGCGCTTTCATGCTGACACTGATATCCGAGATCCGGCTGTAGATCGCTTCCTCCGCGCCGGGCAGCGGCACGTAGTTGAACACCACGCCGGTATACGGATTCATGCCCGCCGCTTTGAAGTAAGCCTCCCGGTACCTGCCGATAAACCTGCCAAGCCTGACACCTCCGTCGATCAGGAACGTCTCCGCCCACAGGTCCAAGAGTCCGTTCGATGCAGGTGTACCTGTCAGGCCCACCATGCGTTTGATCTGGGGCCGGACCTTCCGCAGCGCCTTCCACCGCTGGCTCTGATGATTCTTGAAGGAGGAGAGCTCGTCGATCACCACCATATCAAAGGGCCACGGCATATGGCGCTTTTCCAGATAATCTGTGAGCCATTTCACGTTCTCCCGGTTGATCACGTAGACGTCTGCCGGTGTATGCAGGGCCGCTTCCCGCTGCTTTGCGCTGCCCACCATCACGGACATGTTCAGGAAGTGCGCATGCTCCCAAGTGTCACGTTCCTCGGGCCAGACTGTTTTCGCCACACGTAAGGGTGCGATCACCAGCACCTTGCCCACATCGAAACTGTCAAACATCAGGTCCAGAATGGCGGTCAGGCTCACCGCCGATTTGCCGAGGCCCATTTCGAGGATCAGCATGGCCTCCGGGTGCGTCTTCAGGAATTCCACGCAGTAATTCTGATATTCGTGTAAGTCATTTCTTTTCATATTTCTCGTCCATTTCCCTTATGATTCGGTTCAGAAGCGCCGGGCCGTCCAGATCGCTCAAGGCGCAGAAGTAATCCGAACAGAAGAACTTGGTGATCTCCCGGACCGTGTCCTGCGCCAGCTTGTCGTTCGGGTGGCGCTTCAGCCTGCGGTATGCTGGCTTGAAATCCTTCACCGCCTGCAGGATGACGGCGTTGGCCAGCGCCTGATAGTTCTCTTCATACATTCAGTTCTCTCCACGTGATGGAACTGATCTTTCCGGCAGTCGTGGACAGCGTTTTCCGGTCGATTTCCTTTTCCCGGATGAGCGTTGCGATTTTCTCCGACGCCTCCCGCAGGGCGGTCATGACTTCCCGGCGATGGTCCTTCAGGCGCTTGATTTCATCTTCCAAATCGGCGATGTATTCCTGATCGTCACTTTCGAAAAGATGGTCCTCCAGCCACCGGCGTGCTTCGTCGCCCATGTGGGTATCAATCAGTTCCATCATGTCCCGCAGATCAAAGACGGTTTGCACGCTGCCGTCTGCCAGCCTGATCACATCAGCCATTCTCGCTTACCTCCCTGATGATGCCGGGAATCTGCTCCGGATTGTCCAAGACGGATACCTGAAAGCCAAGATCCCGCAGTTGTGCATGCCGCCGTTCCTGTATAGGGCGAGGCTTCTGGCCCGGTGCCTTCACCTCGACGAATCCGATGTGGGCGTCGGGCAGTAGCACCATGCGGTCCGGCATTCCGTCCGTGCCCGGCGACACGAGCTTGGGGCAGATGCCGCCCTCTGCTTTCACGGCCTGAACGAGTTTGTGTTCGATCTGCTTTTCTCGCATTCCGCATACTCCTTCCAGCATTCCTCAAAGACGTCGAGGCAAGCGTCGCAGGCCCGACAGCCTTCGAGGTAGCGCCGAATTACGCCATGCCCGTCACGATCCTTGATGCCGACGCGGCGCGGGAACTCGGCCTCATCACCAGCCATATCATTTGCAAGGTCGGCTTTGCGGCCAGTCTTGTTGTAGTAGTGCCGTTTCATATAACCGTAGAATGTCATTGTCGTTTCCTCCATCACGAGATGATTTTTCCGTGGGTGCAGGTCGGTGCACCTCACTGCATAGACTCCTATAGCAATATTTTTTCTGTTTTTTCTTCTATAGAGCCTCCTATACATGACTTGCACCGACCTGCACCTTTGCCAAAGAATCCAGTAAAATCAAGGCTTTCCGGCGTTCCGTTGGTGCAGGTTGGCGCAGGTCGTTTTGCCTTGGTGCAGGTCAATGCAGGAGCATGACCGCCCTCCGCGCCGGAGAAAATCAGTCTTTTACCCGCACAGGGTCTGGAAATGATCTGCACCGACCTGCACCGAGGTGCACTTTTTATGCACCAAATTCCGACTTGATCCGCAGCCCACGGACCACCATTCCAGCCTTCGTTTTCTTCCGTTCAAAGTCCCGCTGGGCCAGAGCGCCGTAGAAGTCCGTCGTGCTTCTGGCATACTCACCGATGCGTGTGCAGTAGGCACGGTATTCCAGATAAAGCTCTCCGGATTTTTCTGTATAGGACGGATCGATCTCGCAGCATTCCTCCAGAAAATCGCTCATCCAGTCGTTCTGCCCGCGATAGGCGTCAATGGCGTCCTGTACCACTTTTGGATTCGTGAGGTGGAAATCCTTAGCGATGATACGCTTGGCTCCTTCGATGATCCATGAAAGCACTGCCGGGCCTGCGTTCTGGAACAGGTAATCGGCATAGTTCTTCACATCGCCTTTGCCCTCAAAGACGGCATTGAACGGGATCACGATCAGTCTGCGCCAGGTTCCCTCGTCCGTCGCGCCCACCTTCGGCAGGTGGTTGGTATACAGGACCAAGGTGTGTGATGGCGTGAAGGACGCGGGCTTGCAGAACTTCTTCTCGCCATAGATGTCGTCGGTGGAGGTCAGCTGCTTTACCACGGACGTGTTCAGCCGCATGCCCTCTTCCAGTTCCTTGGCCAGCGCGAGGCGCACGCCCTTGAGCTCCGCCATTTCCGGTTTCACGTTCCTGCGGCAGCCGACCGTCAGTGTGTCCGCTGACACGTTCCCGGCGTAACCGCCGAGCACGCGGGCGATGGTGTTCCAGAAGGTGGATTTACCATTCCGGCCTTCGCCGTATGCGATGATCATGGCCTCCATATACACCTTACCGATCGCGGCCAGACCTACGACCTCCTGCACGTAGTCAATCAGTTCCAGGTCTCCGAGAAAGGTTTTGTACAGCGCATCCAGCCACAGCGCCTTACCCTGATCGCCGGGCTCCACCGCCGTTACCTTGGTGCAGTAATCCTTCCAATTGTGATCCTGCATACCGTCGAGGCCGTCCACAAGACGGTACGATGCCTGGGGCGTGTTCAGGAGCAGCGGGTCCGCGTTCAGTTCTTCCAGTTCCACGCCGACCATGGGTTTTGCCGCCTCCATCGCCGAACGGATGTATTTGATGTTCCGTCTGCCCATCACGAACTTGTAATAGGTCAGCGCTCCGAGGTATTCTTCCAGCAGGCGGAGCAGATCATCTGAGAGACCGGCCAGCGCCTTTTTCCCTCCGGTCAGCACGGCCTCGTCGCCACCTGCGTTCAGGAAAGACTGCTTCGTGGTGAACATGAGCAGTTCGGCGTCGGCCAGCTGCTGATCCAGAAACTCCATCGTCGCGCCCAGCGCGGATTCTTTCGATTCGATCCAGTAGGTGCCGTTGTAGCGGAAGAAGTCCGTTGCGGGATTGAAGCAGATCTCGTCGCCGTATTCCTTCGACAGCATCTTCGCCTGCCCGATATCCGAATAGTCCTCCGGTTTCAGGCATCCGGCAGGACCGGCGAGGTTGGCGATGTTGAACTGTTCCGGTGGGACATACCCATCCTGCTGTGTGACGACCTTTTCAAATTTCCTGGCGCTGCGCCAGATCTTCGTCAGTTCCTCCTCCGGCAGTGGTGGATCGCATTTTGCCGCCTCGTCCAGAAAGATCCGGTGCGAAGCGTCGTTCCAGCCATAGCGCTTGACCACCCGACCGGCGAAACGGGACAGTGTCGCATTCCGGCTTCCTTCCTTTATGACATGGCTGCCGTAGCTGCCCTGGTCCATCCCGGCGTCGAAATCTTCCTCCTCAAAGAATGCATTCAAGGTGATGCTGCCGGAATAGTATTCCGTCTTCGGATCGTCGGTCCCATAGAAGAATCGGGCCGCATCCAGCGCGTTGGTATCGACATAGGGGAAAAGCGCAGCCACCTGCTTTTTCATTGCGCT
Organism: uncultured Lachnospiraceae bacterium; assembly: GCA_902781215.1. Lineage (GTDB taxonomy): Bacteria > Bacillota > Clostridia > Lachnospirales > Lachnospiraceae > CAG-791. The sequence continues at coordinate 22,942 of CACZIO010000010.1, read as the reverse complement.
GTAGGCGTCGGGATCACCAGTGGGCTCGATCTCCAGAAACGCATGGAACTTGGGCCTCGCGGGTTTGCCGTTCTTTTCCTTCATATGATTCCGGCTGTAATGGATGCCGATCGTCACGTCCGGGAAGACGGAGCGCAGGTCCTCCGGCGATACCCATTCGTCGGGATTCTCAGAGTGGTCGTTATCGAACTCGACAGCGAGGCAGTTACTGGTGATGAAGTTCGCCTTGCTGCGATAGCTGTTTTTATACTCGGCGCAGACGTAATCGTGTCCGACTGCCTGCGCGAGGGATGCCGCATCGGTCACCTCAGCCTTGTGCGGGTACAGGCAGTTGCCTTCCCGTCCGATGCAGTCCGCATAGAAAATATTGAACATGAGTTATTCCTCCAAGCACGTGCAGGCAGACCGGTTCCGCTCCGGCCTGCCTTTTTTTCTTTTTAATCGTCCACATCGCAGCGCTGGTCGTCGATCGCCTCATGGGCAAACTCGAGCGCCTTCATGATGGCGTTCAGCCCTTCATCGCCGCAGCAAGCGATGGTGACTCCGGCGATGTTTCCGTCATCATCTTTGATCGGACCGAAAAAGAAATCGCCGGAAAGGCAAAGCAGGCTCAGGTACGTCCGGCCACCGGCGTTACGGCAGCAGCCGCCTTTGTATCCGGTGGTCCCGGCTTCCACCTCCAGGTCGGTGTTTCCCTCGATTACTTCCCGGTGAAAGGTCTCGACCATCTCGCCGTTGATCTTCTGCAGGCCCTCATCGATCGCGTACATTCAGTTCTTCCTCCTCTACAAACCTGACCGGTATTCCGGTCGAAAGTGCGTATTTCAGTTCCAGCCTCATTCCCTTGCTGATCGTCTCGCCGCAAATCCATATCTCACTGCAGAGGTCCAGCAGGCGCAGGTCCATGGTGATCGCCAGATCCCGCTCGGTTTCTTCCGATAAGATGCCGGGCAGCCACAAGTGTGGGGCAATGGGAATGCAGCCCTGGTCAACGGCATACCGGCAGTAGCGCCGGGCCATTTCCGTGTTGTGCTGTTCATCGCCAGCGAACGGCGAAGCGATGTACACGACGGGGGAATCCCTGTTCTTGGTTTCCATAGGAAGCAGCTCCTTTCATCGTTCTGCCTTCCCATGCCTGCATAAGCCCGGTTTTTATAATCGCCGGGCGAAAAATCTCATCGCTTCCTTTTAATAAATGGAAAAAGCCGCTCCCGGAAATTTCTCCGAGGGCGGCTATAAAAAAGCTCACTTTGCAGGCATGGGATGGTGACCGGCAAGCAGCGGTCAGGCATCCCAAAAAAATGTGAAGTGCCGTTATAAAAAACCGCTGTTTGCAGGCATGGGATATCGAGAACGAAAGAAAGGAGGAAATCTCTCATGACAAAGAAAGACAAGCAGGTTCTCATTGACGGGCTGAAAAAGCTGTCGGCAGATGTGGCGGATCTCGCCGCGCTGCTGGAAGGGATTGAGGCCCCGGCAAAGACGCAGGACATGCCTGCAGAAGAACCGGCTCCCGCTGCCGTGGAGGAAGCGCCTGTCAAGGTGTACACCTACGAGGAAGTCAGAGCCGTTCTCGCAGAGAAGTCCAGGACTGGGTTCCGGGCAGAGGTCAAAGCGATTCTCACCGCGCATGGTGTGAAGCAGCTGTCCGACGTGAAGGACCCGGATGAGTTCGCCGCGATCGTCGCGGAAGCGGAGGGAATCGGAAATGGCTAAGCACGCATACCTCGCCGCCTCCGCCAGTGAACGGTGGCTCAAGTGCCCGCCCAGCGCCAAGCTGTGCGCACAGGAAGAGGATCGCGGTTCTCCCTACGCGCAGCAAGGCACCGACGCCCACGAGCTCGCGGCCTATCTTGCCGAAAAAGCACTGGGCCGGAATCCCCGCGATCCGACCGAAGGCCTGACCTGGTACGACGCTGAGATGCAGGAAGCCGCCGAGGGCTATGCCGCCTTCGTGATGGAACAGGTCGCAGAAGCTAAGAGCCTGTGCCCCGACCCGCTGGTCTGCATCGAGCAGACACTGGACTTTTCCAAATGGGTTGAACACGGTTTCGGCACCGGCGACTGCGTGATCGTCGCGGACGATCTGCTGCACATCGTGGATCTGAAATACGGTGTCGGTGTTCTGGTCAGCGCCTCCGGCGAAGATGGGACCGGCAACAGCCAGCTGAAATGCTACGCGCTGGGTGCGCTGGATACCTTCGGAGACTTATACGACATCCGCCGTATCAAGCTCTCGATCTTTCAGCCGCGCCGGGAGAACGTGGACACGTTTGAACTGAGCAGGGAGGACCTGCTGACCTGGGCCGATGAGGTGCTGGCCCCGATCGCCAAACTGGCCTATGACGGTCTCGGCGATTTCGCTGCCGGTGACCACTGCCAGTTCTGCAAGGTGAAAGCGACGTGCAGGAAGCGGGCTGAGTACAGCATGGAACTGGCGAAGTATGAATTTGAAGAACCGCCGACCCTCAGTGCTGATGAGATCGCGGCCATCCTGCCTCAGATCGACAGTCTGGTTTCGTGGGCGGAGGACGTCAAATCCTACGCTTTGCAGCAGGCGCTCACCGGTGTCCGGTACCCCGGATTCAAACTGGTCGAAGGCAAGAGCAACCGAAAGTACACCGATGAGGTGGCCGTCGCCAGGGTCGTATCCAACGCCGGGTACGATCCGTATGAGAAGAAGCTGTTGGGCATCACTGCGATGACCAAGCAGCTCGGCAAGAAGAAGTTTGATGAGCTCCTGAGCGGGCTCGTCGTCAAGCCCCAAGGAAAACCCGTGTTGGCTCCCAATACCGACACACGTCCGGAGTTCAACACAGCACAAAACGATTTTATGGAGGAATCTGATTATGAGTAAGTCTGTTAATCCCACCAAGGTCATCACCGGCAAGCGTACCATCATGTCCTATCTGAACGTCAACGAGCCCAAGACCCCGCTGGGCGGCGGCACCCCGAAGTACAGCGTTTCGCTGATCATCCCCAAGAGCGACACCGCTACCGTGGAGAAGATCCGCGCCGCGATTCAGGCGGCCTACGACGAGGGCCAGAGCAAGCTCAAGGGCTCCAGCAAGTTCGTGCCCGCGCTGGAGGATCTGAAGACCCCGCTGCGTGACGGCGACAAGGAGCGCAAGGGCGACGACGCCTACAAGAACGCCTGGTTCGTGAACGCCAACAGTACCACAAAGCCCGGCATCGTCGATGCAGACCGCAACCCGATTCTGGACAGCAGCGAACTGTACAGCGGGATCATCGGCAGGGCGTCCATCAATTTCTACGCCTTCAACTCGAACGGCAACAAGGGCATCGCCTGCGGTCTGAACAACATCCAGAAGCTGGCGGACGGTACCCCGCTGGGCGGCCACAGCCGCGCCGAGGATGACTTCGCCGACGTGGACGATGATGACGACGAGGATTTCCTGTCCTGAGCAACAACTGTAACAACGGCGGCAGGCACACCGTCTGCCGCCCAACCTGAGACAAAGAAATGAGGTAATGACAATGGAAGAGACAATGACCCTCAGCCAGGTGGCTGACATGATTATCGTTGGCAGTTTCGTCACGATCTGCTTCTCCTTCATTCTGTACACGATCGGCGAGTTGGTTTCCGACCTGGTGATTTTCATCAAGAAGAAGCGCGATGCCCGCAAAGCGAAGAAGGCAGAGAACAAGGAATCGGAACCGGAACAGTAACCGATACCGGGCGGCAGGGCTCCCAACCCTGCCGCTTTTTGAAAGGAAAGCACATGAAAATTATGAATCTGTCTTTAGACCTTGAGACGAAATCAAGTGTCGATATCAGCAAGGCTGGTGCCTATAAGTATGCGGAGTCGCCAGACTTCGATATTTTGCTTTTCGGCGTGTCCGTCAATCACGGCCCCATCACCGTATATGATCTCGCTTGCGGTGATACCGTCCCGGAGGAGATCATCGCCGCGCTGTCAGACGACGCGGTGACGAAGTTTGCTTATAACGCCGCTTTCGAGCGCGTCTGCCTGTCGGTCTGGCTGCGCCGGAACCACCCACAGTATTTCCGGTCCTACAGCATCTCCGGTGATCCGGTCCAAAATTATCTCGATCCGGCGTCGTGGAAATGCACGCTCGTCTGGGCCGCATACAACGGCCTGCCGCTGGGGCTGGAGAAGGTCGGTGCCGTTCTTGGCTTCGAGGAGCAGAAATTGAAAGAAGGCAAGGAACTGATCAAATACTTCTGCTGCCCCTGCAAGCCCACGAAGAGCAATGGTGGACGGACGTGGAACCTGCCGCACCATGCGCCGGACAAGTGGGCGTTGTTCAAAAAATATAACGAGCGCGATGTGCAGGTAGAGATGCAGATACAGGAGCGCTTAAAGAACTACCCGGTGCCGGACTTCGTCTGGGATGAGTACCACCTCGATCAGGAGATCAACGATCGCGGGATCATGATCGATCAGGAAATGGTCCGGCAGGCCCTCCGGATCGACGAGCTTTCCAAGACCGATCTGACCGCCAGAATGCAAAAAAAGACCGGGCTGGAGAATCCCAACTCGGTCATACAGATGAAGGACTACCTCGCGGAGAACGGCATGGAGGTGGACAGTCTCGGAAAGAAGGACGTTGCCGCCATGATTAAGGCAGCGCCGGAGGATCTGGCGGAGGTGTTGGCCCTGCGGCTGCAGTTGGCGAAAAGCTCCGTCCGGAAATACCAGGCGATGCAGAATGCAGTCTGCGCTGATGGCAGGTGCCACGGCATGTTCCAGTTCTACGGTGCCAACCGCAGCGGGCGCTGGGCCGGGCGGCTGATCCAGTTGCAAAATCTCCCGCAAAACCACATGGACGATCTGGAGCAGGCGCGGGATCTGGTGAAGGCCGGTGATTATGAAATGCTGGATGCATTATATGATTCCGTCCCCGGCGTACTGTCGGAACTGATCCGGACAGCCTTCATCCCGCGTCCCGGATACAAATTCATCGTCAGTGATTTCAGCGCGATTGAGGCCCGCGTGCTCAGTCACCTCGCCCATGAAGAATGGCGGGCCGAGGTGTTCCGAAAGGGCCGTGACATTTATTGCGAGAGCGCCAGCAGGATGTTCGGCGTTCCCGTCGAGAAGCACGGCCAGAACGGCCACCTCCGGCAAAAAGGTAAAATCGCCGAACTCGCCCTCGGCTATGGCGGCAGCGTCGGCGCTTTGAAAGCGATGGGGGCTTTGGACATGGGCCTGACGGAAGATGAACTCCAACCGCTGGTGGATATGTGGCGCAGCAGCAATCCCAACATCACCGCATACTGGTGGGCCGTTGATGCCGCCGTTAAGGATGCGATCCAGATGCGAACGGAGACCAGGGTTGGTGACGTCACCTTCGTGATGAGGAACGGGATGCTATTCATCACGCTGCCGTCCGGACGCAGGCTGTCGTATGTGAAGCCCCGTATCGGCGAGAACAAGTTCGGCGGGGAATCCGTCACCTACATGGGAATCGACGCCCAGAAAAAATGGAGCCGGATCGAATCTTACGGTCCAAAATTCGTGGAAAATGTCGTGCAGGCTGTCAGCCGGGATATACTGGCGCACGCCATGCGGACGCTGAGCTACTGCCAGATCGTCGGGCACGTTCACGATGAACTGATCATCGAATGCAGTCCGGACGTATCGCTGGATGCGATCTGTGAGCAGATGGGCCGGACGCCGCCGTGGCTGCCGGGCATCGAGCTCCGGGCCGATGGATACGAATGTGAGTTTTATCAGAAGCAATAAAAAAACGGGCAGCGCCTACCGGGTTGGTAAGTACTGCCCGCTGTCGTTATTGGATTTTCTGGTTCAGATCCTCTTCGAAACTCCGGATCTCCTGTAGGCACGCATCCAGCTTTGCAAAGACGGCATCCCTATCATTTATGTCATCGAACTCAACCGTTGCGGTCCTAAAAGGCGTTCTCCATTGCCATTCCGGTTTGTCATATTTGGACGGATAGAACTCATTGATCCGGTCACTCGTTTCCAGCTGGTCTTCCGGCATTTCTTTTGAACTGAGCGCCAACTGGATATACATGCCTTTGCCGGTGCGATTCACGATTTCATAGAAGTAGTGATTTGTGGTACTCCAACCGCTCTTTGTGCCGGGGGCATCCGGGAAGACTTCATCCATGTATGTGGTTCTGAATCGGATATAGGTTCGATTGCATTTCGCAAGTTCAGCAGAAAGCAATCCTTTCTCAGATTTGCTTACAACCCATTCTCTGGCCAACGCTGCAAGCTGAAAGAGTGCCTTATTCTTTTCAGCTTTTTCAGGGCTAAGATCGGCCTCAGAACTCAACTCAGTGAGATACGGAATCATAGCATCGGCGATTTTGGCACTCCATTCGGCATGGAATTTTGCCATCCTGGGCCAGTCAGTTTCATTGGTGATGCTCACGCCTTTAAGACTGTATGTTATCCATGATGCCTTGTTTTCATTAGCCCTATCCCAATTCAGTTCTGTCGTGCCGAGTTGCGCTTCGATTTCATCCTTGTGCGCAAACAGCAGATCAAAGCCGTGTTTATTCTTTTCGACATCACTGCTGCTCATCCAGAAATCGATTCTGGCTCCATCGTAATTAGCTATGCAATTGATGCTGAATCCACCGATACCAAACGAGCCTGCGATCCAGTTACTGGTTACGGGATTGACATTGCTGAAGGAGCCCCTATGACTATGTGCCTTCTGGATGAAGGGCAGTGCATATGTCCAGTATCTTTTCCGCAGCTCATATCGACCCTCATCAGAAACCTTGTCGCTTTCCGCGTCACGAAGGTAGAATACCAGGTCCATCGGATCAACTTCGTACAGCGCAAACAGTCTCCGAAGGATGGAGAGCTTCAGGGAGGTGCTGGTGCCTTTCTCAAAATAGATGTCTTCGTCCACTTTGATGGCGCTGCGCAGTTTTTCCGGATCTGTGCTGATGTAAGTGATAAGATCCGTTGTGCTGCTCTGACTGTATGCCAATCCGGAAAGAACGGACTTGTCCCTCTGGTGAAGATACTTGATCACATGCTCCAGCATATCCGCCCAGCTTGTAACCGGCTGCTCTATGTTCTGGTAGCTGTACTTTACAATATCCCTGCCGGTCAGATCGACGTTTTCATCATCAAGGGTACAGGAATCAAATTCTTTTTCTGTCGGAACAAACTTTGTCGTCGGATACGACCATATCTTTCTCGCATATGCCAGAAGATCAGCGTTTCTCTCCTCAAGCTCTGGCAGCCCCCAGGAATCCTTCATCGCTATCTTCTGGTTCATTCTCAGCCCGCTTGCCCTGTATCCGCCGACGTCGGCATCGCGCTTCTCAATAAACGGATTATTGCTGAGATTCGGATTGTACCCGGTCAGCGTTAAGTTGGCCAGCCGGTGAAGCCAGGTCGCATGGATTTCTTCTGCATTCGGACCGAGCGCCTCCACCCATGCGGGCGTCAGATGCTGCGGCATGATATGCTCGATCGTATAAACGCTGTTATCGAGGTGGGTGTATACGTCCTTGGCCTCGATCGTACCATAATTCTCCAGACGCTCGAACAGGTAGGCCTTGTATTTGCCGCGCATCTGATAGACGGCTTTTGTTTCAAGAGCCTCCGTGAATTCAGTATCATCGGGGAATCTACCGCTTTCCTTCTTTGACAGGAGAGCGAAGATGAACTTATCGACATATCCATCCGGTGTATTGTCGTAGCGGTAGATTTCCTTGTTCAGGTTCAGGAATATCTTATTCAGCGCATTTGTCGGCACCTCGCAAATATTCCGACGGAACAGGTAATTCTCGGTGATCTCAAAAATCTGCAATACTTCGTCAACCGTCAGTTTTTGATCCTGATTAAGCCGGAGCACTTCCATGAAGAATGGACGCGTTACGACAATCTCCAGCCGCATAAGCCGATACAGGCAATCGTCAAGTTTCCGGTTATTCAAACCGCTCTTGCAGGTGAGGAGCTTTTCGAAGTACCGGGCATAGCGCAGAAGGTCGGTAAGCAATGTCTCTATCGGCAGGTCCGCATCTTCGGCATATCTTTTGAAAGCCACGTAGACATTGTTGATCGTCGGCGTGACGAGGGTCTTCACGCTCAAATAATCGCGCACAAAACCGCTCACATCATTTTCGGTGCAATTTTCAATCTTGGTCCAGTAATTGTCATAATAGTATTCTTGGTCGCCGGGGGACATTCCCATCAGGACATAGTTCCGGATCTTGTCGCCTTCCTGCAGGGCAAGGCCCGTCGAGTTCAGGCTCTCGAAAATAAGCTGCGGGTCGTCACCATGATCAAGCGTGATGCTAATGATTTCCAGCTTTCCGATCGCATCATACAATTCGTCAACCGTGACCTCTTCCTTCAGGATCTGGTCATAGAAAAACTGATAGTTGATGGTCAGGTTTGAGGACCGATCATAATCATCAACCGGACCAAAGAGCTTCTCAAGGGCCAAGCGATCACCGCGCACAGGCTTGAGTTTGATTTTATCATCCTTCTTTGCCCACGGCGCAATGATGAAGCGCTGCATGATCTGTTCGTTCAGATCCACTTCATCAGTATGAACACGCCCGGCTTTCACAAGATTGCTGATGGCCAGAAGCAGCAGCGTGACCGTCGTCAATCTTTGTTGGCCGTCGATAATGTGGAACTCGATTTTGCTGCCGTCTGGTACGACCTGAGAGACAATGCTCCCAAAGAAGTGACTGTCGCGCTGTTTGTGAATGATCTTCTTCAGGTCTTCATACAGCTTATTACAGTTTTCAATTTTCCAGTCGTACTTTCTTTGGTAAACCGGGATTACATAGCGGTTATTAGCTCCCTCCATGAACCCGAGCAGCTTTGCCTCTGAACCTTTCATTACAGTATGCCTCCCATATTATAACCTTCCTATAATCGATTCCCCGTTCTGCTTAAGCCACCTTATCGCCTTCTGGTATTCAGGGATCTCGTCGGCGACCACTTTCCAGAATCGTTCTGAGTGGTTCATTTCCTTCCTGTGAGCCAGCTCGTGCACGATGACATATTTCCTGACATAGGCTGGGACATTCATCAACAGGCAATTCAGGTTGATGTTTCCCTTGCTTGAACAAGAGCCCCACCGCGTCTTCTGGGCTTTCACGAAGACCTTTTCATAGGAAACGCCCATCTCCTTGGCATAGCGTGCAACCAGCCGAGGAAGCTTTTCCTTAGCCTCCGTGAGTATGGAATCAAATTCGCCAGTGCTGAATTTGTCTTCGGAGCCCTCTGAATCCACTCGTATGTTGATTGTGCGTATATCTCTTGCCATATCAGAATCCTCTATTGTCATTTTCAGATTGAGGCAGAACCTGATCGAGTTTTTCTACAATACGGCGCTGCTCCTCAAATGGTGGAATAGGAATCAACAGAGATTTTATGACTTCAGGTTTTAATTCCTTCTGTTTCGTTGACCCAGAGCCTTTGCTTTCAAGGTATTTCTGATAATTACAAACGATGTAGTAGACATAAGGACTGTAAACTTTGTCTACCAGACGAACTACCGTGACATGCGAATCAGGTACTAACAGTTTTCCGCCCTGATTGTCCGTAAGACTATATATGCCCACACGACCTAAAGTACCTGTTCCAGTAGAGTTAATCACAATATCCTTATCGAGCATAAACTCTTCTTCCGAATACTTGCCAAGAACACTCTCGTCAAGAAGCTGACACAAACTAAGATCTATTCCTCCATTTTTGACATTACATTTTTGAGCAAAAACAAGAACATTACTACTCTTAGTCGTATATGTTGGCGATTTTCCCCTCTTGATAGTCTTGGCTACAATGTCGTTGAGGCGTACCCACTTCCAACTATCTGGTATGTCAAAAGGAGTATCTTCGTCAGTAATCTCAGGAAGTGACGCCTCCTTCTTGAGCTTTCCTGTCTTAATATAGGCATCCCTTTCTGCCTGAATAGCGACAAGCAGGTCGGCTCCCGTACCTTCTACTTGACGCTGCTCTACGAGTTTGCCTTGCATGGCATATTGGAGTATGCTCTTTCGCAGATCGTCGGAGAATGTTGTATATATCTCGACTAATTGTTTCTCTATTGCAGAAAGGCCGCCCATCTTAAAGTCTGGGGTAGCCCCTTCATCGAGAGCATGTGTCAAGCCGGTTAGCTTAGCATCTAAAAGTGCTTCGAGATTCTCTCGTCTCGCCTTAAAGCTCCTGATAACTTCTTCGGGAGAGAGAATAATTTCCTCCTCTTCTGGGAAGCCGCACAGGTCGAGATTAAATCCACTGTCTTCAATCTGCTTGAAGGTGTATTTCCTCGACTTCCATGTCTCAGTCATGGAGGGATCGTCTTTTTCATCCTTTATCTCGTGACGATCGTTCCACCACTCGTCGATGACGTGCATATCATCACGTGTGATAGGATGTGTTTTGTTGAAATGCTTCCTGCCTTCCGGCATATCCATCCTATAGAACCAGACCTCCTCTGTCTTTCCAGTCTTCTCAAAGAACAAAAGATTTGTGCTGATGTCTGTATAAGGCGCAAAAACGGAGCCGGGGAGCCTGATGATGGTATGCAAGTTGCATTCTGTCATGAGAAGTCTCTTTAGGTTAACCTTGGATGGCTCGCTGTTGAAAAGCAGGCCGTCCGGAAGCACCAAGCCGCACCGACCATTCTTTTTCAAACAATAAATGATTCGCGCCACAAAAAGGTCGGCAGACTCTGATGAGGATATGTCATCAGGGAAGTTCTTTAAATCAGCCTTATTGAACTCTCCTCCAAAAGGAGGATTCATGACGATGCAGCTGAACAGATCGCTATCAGAAAGATCCAGCACATCCTTCGCAAGACCGTCGCCATGCACTATCTGCGGATCATCAATGTTGTGCAGGTACATGTTTGTTACGCAGAGCATGTATGGAAGTTGCTTCCATTCGATGCCGTAAACCGATTTTTGGATCTTGTGGATGTCTTCGACTGACTTCGCTTGCTTCTGAAGATGCGAAATGGAGTCGGCGAGGAAGCCACCTGTGCCACAGGCAAAATCTGCAACGTTCTCACCAATCTTCGGATCTACATGATCGACGATAAAACTCGTTATCGCCCTTGGAGTATAGAACTCACCAGTAGCCTTGCCTCCGTTTTGTAGTTCCTTCAGGAGTCTTTCATAGAAGTCATTGAAGTCGTGTTTCTCGGATGCTACATCGAAATCGACATCTCCTATCTCATTAATGAGCTGACGTAGGCGCACTCCGTCCTTCATGTAGTTTTGCGACTCAGCCATGAAAGATCTGATAATCGCAGCTTTGCTATCCTCAGAGGCAAACAGGAGCTTCTCTCCCTTGTACTCAACCTCAATGCCTCGCAAATATGGGAACAGGATGTTATTCACAAAGTCGATTAGCTTGTCGCCGGTTATCCTGTTCGAGTAATCCTTGGTGCCGTCATCCTTGCGAGGATCAGCCCAGTCCCTGAACCTGAAAGGCGCAGGGATGACAGGAGAGTAGTTGCCTTCCAGCTCCCATTCCTCTTCTTTGTAGTCGAACACTTTCAGGAACAGCACCCAGACGAGTTGTGACATATACTGCGCAGTGCCGCTAATACCGGCATCGCCAAACATGATTTTAGTGGTTTTCTTAACTAACGCCTCACCGTTCACAGTAGTGCTTCCTCCATTTCATCTATCACTCTTTCATAGCCTTCTTTTCCGCCGAAAGGCTTCAGCGCCGTCTTGATCGTGTAGCCTCTGGCAGCAAATGGCGGCAGTCCAAATATCTTTACAAGACGCAGGTCTGTCCAATCCGTCGTTCTATAAACGTCTATTACGATCTCCATGACATCTTTCTGCCCTTTCGGAAGGCGAGCAACATAGGACAAGGCTGTATTGATACGATCTTCCTTTAGCGGAATTGGAATGCCGTAACCATAGAAACCAATCAAGTCATAGTAATCACAGGGAACGCCAAAGTCCTGCATTAACTTTTTTGCTACAGTTTCGTTTAGCAGAAGTTCATACGCAAGTAGTCTCTTTTCAGTAGATTCCCGCCAACTTTTCTGAAATTCCACGTACTCACCATAATGATCAAGAATGTTGTTCTTCACGCATTCTTCAACATTTGTCTCCTTGACAAGATGCATATTCTCGTCGAGGTATAGCACCTGCTTTCCAGCTATCTCGACATTTACACCATTGATCCGGAAAACCTCGCGTTTTTTCTTTTTCTTGGCTCGAAGCGGCATATCCGTACCGCCCTCGACGATCTCAACATCTCCATCGAAATCGGGATCACTGAACTTAAGATAGTTCTTCCGGAAGTCCATGAGTACGAAATGTGTCTTGCTTTTTTCCTCTTCGCCAACCTTGTAATGTTCCTTTATTCTGGTTCCCCGCCCCAGCGTTTGTTTGAATTCGGACATGGAGCCGATGGTTTTATCCATGACGATAAGCTCCACTGTCTGGGTATCTACACCTGTGGAGAGGAGCTTGCTCGTCACTGCGATAACTGGATATTTTTGTGAAGGCGCTTTGAAGCTCTTGATCTGTTTTTTGCCAACCTCATCGCTTGCTGTAATACGAACAACATACCGCTGATCCTCTTTTACAAGATCAGAGTTTTCGTTTCTCAGATAATTTGCCATCGCACCAGCATGTTCTTCTGTCTCGCAGAAGACAATGACTTTCTGGAAGCGGTCGGTTGCCTTCATGTAGTCACTGATCTTCTTTGCAACCAGTTTCCTTCGATCGTCGATGATGAGCTTCCGGTCAAACTCCTGCTGCTCGTACCGCCTATTCTCGAGTGGCTTACCTTTGATGTCGAGCTCTCCGGGCTTCGGCATATAACCATCTCTGTCAATGTCGAGCTCATAGGCAATCACTTTGTATGGCGCGAGAAAACCGTCTGCTATTCCCTGCTTGAGGGAGTAGCTATAGACGGGCTCGCCGAAATACTCAATGTTTGAGCCGAACGCCGTCTCTTTCGGAGTAGCAGTAAGGCCTATCTGTGTGGCTGGGCTGAAGTATTCCAGCATTTCGTGCCAGCTACTCTCTTCCCGGAGCGAACCACGATGGCATTCGTCAACGACGATCAGATCGAAGAAATCTCTCGGCAGGTTCTTGTAGTAGCTTGCCGTAGAATCATCCTCTTCGAAATCGCCGTCCTCATCCGACTTGCCGGATTTCATCTGATGGTAGAGGGAAATGAAAATCTCGTAAGCGGTGAGCTTTTTAATTTCTTCCTCGGTCTTCAGTGTGTACTTCTCACCGATTTTAACCATCGTCTTCTTGAATGCTGTGAAGTCATCGAATGTCTGGTCAGCGAGGGCATTCCGATCTACGAGAAACAGAATCCGTTTTTTTGCACCTTTCGAGTAGAGACGGTAGATGATCTGCATTGCGACAAAGGTCTTACCGGTGCCCGTGGCCATTACGAGCAGGAGACGATTCTGCCCTTTAGCTATCGCGGTGATGCATCGGTTGATTGCATTACGCTGATAATATCGTGGCGTTTTTCCATCCGGAGTGATGTAATAGGGGCTGATAATAAGCTCAGTCTCGTCATCGGAGATGTTCTCAGCCTTGCGATATCTCTCCCATAGCTCAGCCGAAGTCGGAAAATCATCCATCCCGAACTCACAGTTCTTGCCGGTAAGTCGGTCTTCCTCGTGGAAAACCTGTCCATTGGAGGCGTAGGCAAAGGGAACGTCCAAAAGCGCGGCATATTCCAACGCCTGACCTACGCCCTCGTTCACGTCGTGGTCATAGCCTTTTGCCTCCACAAGCGCGAGGGGAAGATTATTCTTGAAGAGCAGAAGATAGTCGACCTTTTTCTGTTCACCGCGTTTTACAGTTCCATCGCTCTCAACAAGGATCTGTCCATCTGTGAAATAATGTCCGGAGCCTCTTTTCCCATACTCCATGACTATTCGATCGCCTTCAGCATTCCACTTCTTCTGAAGCGCTGGCGTAATGTAGCTGAGCTTGGTGTTTTCCTCATTCTTCAATTGTTCATCCAAATCATTCAGTGGCTTCATTTTGGCTGCCTCCGGTTATCACAGTTGAATTGAGTGATTCCTTATTATTCTCAGGAGCTTCGCCGGGGATGATCTCACAAATATCAGCGATGTCACACTTCAGCTCTTCGCAAATTTTCACTAATACATCTGTTGTGACATTTGCCCCTTTACCAAGTTTAGCAAGCGAGGCCGAGCTGATTTTGGCTTTCTTAGCAAACTCAGTTTTTTTCAAATCGCGTTCAACAAGCATTATCCATAATTTTTTATATGATAGTCTCATACTTGCTCCTTCGGGAGATCTTTTCTCCAGCTTGGCATAAAGCCATATACATGACCGTCCTTTTCGTCCTTGTGATACGTTACTACATTAACTCCTTTTGCCTTAAAATCTATGTCTTGGGGTACTACATTCAGGTTATCTACAATAATCATTTGGCCATCGCCTTGATGATTTATAAAGTATTGGTATAAACCGTTCTTTATAGTGTTATCACCGAATGCATCTTCGTTCTCATCAAAACCGAGCAGCGGTGTGTCAATCATAAGGAATCCTGGCTTAATATACACGCCGTCACTATTGAAATATTCATACAGCATTAGTGCGACAACAGAATTCAGAAAAGAGCGGTACCCTTTTCCCTGATCCTCTGACTTAGGCACTCCGTCCATAAGAATGTCAAAAGTATTGAAATCCCAGCTTGCATAGCCCGCGTTTCGATAATTGCATTCCTTCAATATCTTATTCAAAAGAACGTTGAAGCCCGTCCCGACTTCTTCCTCAAACTCCTGCTTTGCATGATACAGAGGAGGATTCTTTTTCTTCTGCAGCTCGGCAACCTTTTTCTGACCAAGAATGGCGAGCTGGTCATTCACGAAATCAATGCCTGTCTGCAGGGCCGTGTAATCTTTGAAACGCTGCAATCCAGACCTGTAATTCTGAATCTCACGGTTCTTTCTGTCTAACGCTTCGTTGACGTCGGCCCTGCGGGCCTGAAGCTCTTCAATGCTCGCCCTTATCGTTTCCTGCTCTTCGCGGACGCTATTCTCGGTCGCCGCAATAACCGCAAGCTCGGCTGCAATCCTTTTGATCTCGCCGTTGATTGCTCCCATATAACTGTCATCCTCTTCCGGATGAAGTTCCCCACCGCAGAACGGGCAGACGCCATTTTCCGGCAACCCTTTCACGGCTTTCTCGCCCTTGGAAATAAAATCGAGCCTTTGCAGGTCAGCTTTGTACTGGCTAATAAGCGATTCATAGCGATCTAACAACACGCGGCAGTTGGCATCCTCCTGCTGGTATTCAGCCATCTGCCTGACAATGGCCGTGTTCTCTTCGATCAGTTCATTTATTTCCTGCTGGACTTCCTGTATGTGGTCTGAAAGCTCCTGCATCTCACGCTCGATGTCCAGACCTGCAAGCTCCTCGAGTTGCATGATATAGCTAACTCGTTTTTCCGTAAGAGACGCCACCTGTTCCTCGATATAATCGATTACAGCCTTTTTCTTGGCGGTCGCAACCTCGGGCTTGGTGATTTCCGGTATCCCTTTCTTATAGTCACCGGTAAGTAGGAAGTATAAGGAGGCTATCAGAGGCGTTTCATATCTTTGATCTTTAATCACGATGGACTCTGACTTGTCTATCTCATTCTCGTCGGCAAAGAATACGTTTGCGATGTTTGTCCACGATAACCGTTCTCTCGCATACCGGGCGGTTTTCGGTACCTCAATCGTTTCATCAAGCCCGATGATGCGGAGCCAGAGATCATTTAAATATCGCTGACTCGTCTTCCTCGTATAGTTCGTATCGTATTCGCCATCCTCAACCTCTTCGCTCTCTGCAACAACAGTGACCACTTCTTCATCCAGTTTTCTGGACATGGTGATCCTTCCGTAACGCCTTGTCTGAAAAATACCCTCGATGTCAGTGTAACCTGTTAGCGGAGAATAGGGCCTCGTGTCAGAGCTGAAAAGATAGTAGATGCATTTCAAAATCCATGTCTTTCCGGTGTTTGAGCGACCTTGTATTATATTCAGCCCATCGGTGAAGTTAATGACGCCGTCAATCTTCCCGGCTCCGGACACACGCAGCCTTTCTATCATGAAATTATGCATCCTTACGCCTCCTTTGACTCTGTCGCTCTGTCGCTGATGAATTGCAAAATATCTTCATCTGCATAGCCTGAAAAACGTCTGCATACGATCTTAGCCCCCAAGACATATGACTTCGCGTAGGGGGATTGCACGCCCTGTACTACTTGTTTGCCGCGTTCGTTAATGCTGTACAAGAATCCATGCTCCGTATGTTCCACGTTCATAAAATTATTTCTGACCGAGAGCTTGACGGCTTCGGTTATTTTTTCGCGCTTGTTTGCAAACTCGGCAAAGCCGAACTCGTTATCACCATGAAGGTTCTTATCCAGCACCTTACATTTCTTCCCATAGATACAGATGAAGTCCAGTGCGGCCAGCCTGTCGACATTTGCAGGGCCATTCAGTGTGTCAGCTAAGAGGAGAACCCGTAGCATATTCTCAAATGTTGTATTAAAGACTTTACTCCGCATACGGATCTACCCACGAAATCATCGTCTTGTCGTTCACTAAAATATGAACGATACCAAGCCTTTCCAAATTTCCTATCAGATTTTTTATGAGGGACAGCTTCGACTTAGTAAGCTGCACATCCGAAATCTTCTTCAGAACCTCCAGCAAACGCCTGTACCCGTTGTCATAGTCGTCATAGTAGGTCGTCTTGATTCCGTCATAGGCATCTGCCTTTAGAATGTCAAATTGATTCTCGCCGTCTTCGTATACCTCGCTGATGGAGCGTTGTATGCTTTCAGCGCTTAGATACGCCTTACGCTGGTCATAAAAATTGGTCTGATACTTCTTTGGCAACGCGGGAATGTCATCTATGGTCACTTCATCTCGGGACAGGGCCTCTGCGTATGCCGCGCACAAAGCGGAAATGTAGCCCGCCTCGAATTCGTAAATCTGTGCATCGCTCAATCTGATCGGTAGCTCGATAACATCCCCATCTATATACAGTTTTCCTTCCTTGCAGTAGATACGGTCTCCTGCAAGGTTTTTTATGCTTGGCTTAGGGTCTCGTATCGTCAGCTTGATATCGACATCATGTATGCCCTTAGCAAGGCCATGAAAGATCTGGCTCATGATGTCCTGAAGCGCTGAACCGAGCTCCTCTATCTCTACCACTATGCCCTGGTGTTCGAGGAAGACTTGAAGATGTTCCTTATCCGCATCATAGAGGTTATCTATTTCATCGGCAAAGTCCTGACCGTCAAATCGACTGCAGATCAACCCGGCTCGGGCCTTTGATATGTATTTTTTCCCTTCAAGGATCTGATCGAGCATGTTGATAGACATCCTGCTGGCGAGGGGATTGAACTCATCGTTCCGGTCCATCTGCTCTTCTTCCTCGGTCATAGGATCGCGAAGCGTATCTCCAACCAGTGCAATAACAAAGTCGCCACCGCGTCCGGTCGGGTCCATATACGTTTTGAGTTCGCCAGCGATTTCGTGAAAGAACACTTCGAGTTCACCTCCTTTTGACCTTTTTGGTCAAACCGCAGTCATGGGCGGTCATAACTACCAAAGCCGGATTTTGTACAATAATAGCGATCAGTCGGGATGAGAAAACAGTCTTCCTGTATTGTATCACAGATATCAGCGATAATCAATGTGTTTCGAGCTTATGCTAATAAATATTCTGTGAACGCAAAGAAACTTTTTCTCACTTGCCTGATCAAGGCCTTCACGGGCCGATGAATACCAGATCTGTAGCTTCCTTCAAAGGCCACGAGGGATGTTTCGCAGCAACAGTGAAGGTAACAAACATCTAACCAGGAGCCAGCAAGCGAACTGCTGGTCACCTTCGAGAAACGAAACGGGGATAACCCGGAGAGGTGACCATGAGGAAAACACTGGCGAGCCATATGGATTCTCCCCGTTTCGGAAAGAAACGAGGTCAATCTGAATGGCAAGAACAAAAAAGGCCGGGCTTGGGGCCGAATTCAAGCATGGAACATCGATCGGCGAGAACGGCGAAATCCTGTACGACTGTCCGATCGAAATCAAAGACAAAGCGGATCTTGACAACTATGGCATTGGCTGGGACGACTGCCGGTTCCTGAACTTCAATGGCAGCCAGAAGATGCGGGTGTATTTCTTCAAAACCCCTGACCGGGCATTTGCGGAATCGCAATGGGAATACATCAACACCCTTCACTCCAGCGGTTACTTCAGCGTCAGGTGCATGGTGCCCGGCAAGAGAAAAGCATTCATCCGGTGCCGGGACACCAACAAGTGCTCAGCCTGCCCGTATGGGCGTACCCCGGAAACGAAGCAGATTCCTGTGGTTTCGTGGGACGGGCTGCTCGAAACAGGCTGGGAACCTGCCCCGGCAGAATCTGTGGAGCACCAGGTGATGGCAAAGCTGGAATACCAGGCGATCCGCGCCTTGATGGACGCGGAGGACCCGAGGATCGCAATGGCCTTTGAAGCCAAGGAACTGTACGGCGACTCGGTGAAGAAGATCGCAGACGACCTTGGGATTTCGCAGCCCAGGGTTTACCAGTTGCTCAACCGCGCCAAGGCAATCGGAAGACAATTCAGGGAGGACAATGACAATGAGTAAGACGGAGGTATTTGAGAAAATGCTGAACAGTGAGAACGGCGGTCTGTATGCTGCCATCGGAGGAATCGTTCTGGTATACGGCATCGACCGCGTGACACGGAGCCACTATAAGGTAGATGCCAAGAAGGATTCCATCACCCTGGCTCCCGCCGGTGAAGCGGAAAAGCCACAAACCCCAGAGCCTGAAAAAGCCCAGTAAAACAGAAAAAGGCGGCATCGGAACTGATCACTCCGGTGCCGCCTCTTTCAGTAAAATCATATTTTCGACCTATAGAAAATAGTAAAATCATTTTCTCGTTTTCACCCAAATAGTAAAATCGTATTCTCGTTTGCCCAAATAGCAAAATCATAGCCGCAACCCTGCCACTTCCGGGCCGGTAGATATGTTCCCCCGGAGCATAAAGAAAGGGTCCCCATCACGCGGAGCACAAACTGCCCCGGTGACGGAAACCCCTTGATTTCAGGCTTTTTCGGGCCTCTAAACTCAAGTATGTGTTAGTAGACAGACGGTCTCGACGTGGTGCGTACGGGAAAACATGTCCACGGGCTGCACGGTCTCAATCCGGAACCCATGGCCGGCCAGATAGGCCAGATCGCGGGCCAGGGTGGCCGGATTGCACGACACGTAGACGACCTTGGCAGGGTTCACTTTGGCAATGGCTGCCAGCACCCGTTCCTCGCAGCCGGCACGGGGCGGGTCGAGAACGACTACGTCGGGGCGCATGCCTTCCTGCACGAGGCGGGGCATTTCTACCGCTGCATCGCCGAGCAGAAAGTCGGCATTTTCAATATGGTTGGCCTGGGCGTTCTTTTTCGCGTCGCGGATGGCCGACGGCACAATCTCGATGCCGACGGCGAGGCGGGCCTTCTGCGCCAGGAACAGTGTGATGGTGCCCGTACCGCAGTACAGGTCGATGACGTTCTCCCCGCCTTTCAGGTCCGCCAGTTCCAGGGCCTTGCCGTACAGTTTTTCCACCTGCCCGCTGTTCACCTGGAAGAAGGACTGGGCCGAAATATTGAATTTCAGGTTACCGATCTTGTCCTTGATGGTCGGCTTGCCGTAGACCAGGTGCGTCTTTTCCCCGAGAATGACGTTCGTGCTGCGCTTGTTGACGTTCTGCACGACGCTCTTGAGGCCCGGAACGGCCGCTTTGAGCATCTTCACCAGATCCTTCATGTGGGGCACGTTGTCCTGCGCCGTCACGAGGCAGACCATGATTTCGCCTGTACGGACGCCGACGCGTCCCATGATATGCCGCACGATGCCCGTGCGCCGGTCCTCGTCGTAGGCCGGAATCCGGTACGTCTCCATCCATTTCCGCACCACGGCGGCGATGTCGTTGTTCCGTTCCATCTGGATATAGCAGTTGTCCACATCGATGACGCGGTGCGTCCCCTTGGCGAAACAACCGATATGGAGCTTCCCTTTGCCGCCTGCCACGGGAATCTGCATCTTGTTGCGGTAGTGCTGCGGATGGTCGTTCCGGAGCGTTGGCAGCACTTTGACGTCAGTTAGATGTCCAATCCGTGTCAGGGCATCTTCAACCTGCCGTGTCTTCATCCGCAGTTCCCCTTCATAGGACAGATGCTGCAGCTGGCAGCCGCCGCAAAGTTCATAGACCGGGCAGACCGGTTCGACCCGGTCCGGCGACGTTTTGTCGATGGACAGAGGTGCCGCAACGGCAAAGCTTTTCTTGACGAGTGTCACACGGGCCTTCACCTGTTCCCCCGGAAGGGTTTCCGGTACGAACACGGCCAGTCCTTCGTAGCGGCCGATGCCTTGCCCGTCGCTGCCGATGTTGTCAATGTCTATGGTGATTTCCTGTCCCTTATGCAACAGGGACGGAACCGTGTCTTTCCGTTTAGTGGTCATGGTCTGCTCCTTTGGTAAAAAAAATATGCGGATACTTCTACCCGCATATTATACCATATTCTGTTGTGCCCTGGTTCCTTTGCCACCGGCTTATTGCGCTCTGGCCGCCGCCTTCTTTGCCTTTACGGCGCGGGCGGCTTTGGCAACCTTCTTTGCTTCCGCTGCTTCCGCGGCCTTTTCTTCGGCTTCCTTGAGCTGGCACTCCGGGCACAGTCCCTGGAAGACCAGGTTGTGGTTGTCCATGCGGAAACCCGTCAACTGGGCGATTTTGTCGTCCAGGTCCTGGAAGTAGGCCAGGTCGTCGACGTTCATGAATTTATGGCACCGCATGCACTGCACGTGGTAGTGTTTTGTCAGCATATGGTCGTAGCAGTCAGCGGAACCAGGGACGGACACGCGGCGCAGCAGCCCGCTTTCCACCAGGGAGTTCAGGTTGCGGTACACGGTTCCCTTACTGATGTCCGGGTAATCCAGCACAATCCGGTTGTAGACTTCTTCCGCTGTCGGATGATTGCTTAAGGAACGCACAGCCGAAATGACGAGCTGGCGCTGTATCGTGTTTCTCTTCTTTAACAATGGGGTTCCCCTCCGTTCTCTACAGGATGCCTGCCTCCGTCCTGCTGCTGCCGGGTGCGCCCGGCGGCCCGGGCAGCATGCAGATTTAACAGGATAAAGGTAAAAACTAGTAGTATATTACAATCGAAATTAATTCCTATTTAGATTATAAAAAATAAAACACAAAAAGTCAATGTGTAAAAAGGGAATTTTTTCCCTTTTTTGACACATAAAAAAACCGCTCCGAAGGGCGGTTTTTGTTTGTTTGCAAAACCATTCTCATTTAGTAGTGACTGTCTTAGTTACATCGGAACGCCGTCCCGTTCGGCCTTGAACCGTTCGAAGGCGGCGCGCATCCGGCCGGGTTCTTCCCCGTCCCGGCTGGATTTGACGGGCACGTTCCGTTCCGGCACATCCTTCGTCCAGAAAATGCGCAGGGGCAGATTCGAGGCGCCGGGAGGCGACCAGAGGAATTCCTGGCGGATACCGTCCTGCGAAGGAGTCAGCTTCAGGATCGTCTCCCTCTTGTCCTGCTCGCCGAAGACTTCGCGCGCCGGCGGGATTCCGACGATCTTTTCCTCCCGGCCTGCAATGAGGCCGGTACCGGCGAAATTCCCACCCCAGGGGTTGTAACTCAGGGAAAGCGGTTCGTCCCCGGCGGACGGGTCCAGATCGTACACCACGTGGTAAATGACACCGTAATTGCCGTAATCCACGGTTTCTGTCCCGGACATGGGGTCTTTGCCTTTCAGGAAGAGCGGGTCGTCGGATACCCCCATGGTGAGGCCGGCGGTCTGTCCGGGCAGCACCTGGACGGGTTTCTTCACAAAATACGTAAGGTCTCCGTGCTCATAGATGCCGCGCAGCGGATGTTCGTCCATGGGCAGTTCCTTCGCCGCGCCGGCAAAAGCCACGGCGTCATCCTTCGGGTCCATGATCAGGACGAGGACTTCGACCGGGCCGCGGGTACGGAAATCGAACATACCTGTCAACAGTTCCTGCGGACGGACGCGCGTACCCAGAAAGCGGGAATTCTTGGCAAGGGACAGCCCTTCGACGAACTCCCCGGGGTTCAGGTGCGTGACGGCCAGGCTGCGGTTGGCATAAATGTTGTAGTAGTCCGGTGCATACTGGTTCCCGGCGCTATGGCGCTCGTGACGGTAGGTCTTGTAGTCCGGCCGCACCATGAAGGAGCGGTTTTTGACGTATCCCTCGAAATAGTGGCGCTGGCTTTCCCGGGCCGCCTCGAAATAATTGCGGTTCGGCGCGCCGATGCCCCGCAGGCCCCACGTGATGAAGGTCCCCTCGGAAACCGGACGCAGAAGGACGGCGATTTTGAGCGTTTCCTTCGTCTCGTTCAGATGGTGCAGGAAGAGGCGCGTGTCCCCGTCGGCCACCCCGCGGAACAGGATGCCCTTTTCGTAGACGCTTTCCGGACTGTCGGAAAACAAAAGGCGCGGACCGCCCGTCACCGTTTCCACTTCGACCTCGTCATAGGTTTCCGGAACGGGATGTACCTCGCCTGCAAAAGCCGGGTGGCCGAACAGGCCGGCCACCCCAAGCCACGCAAAAAAAGCGCAGCCCTTATGTCTTATCATATTGAAAATCATGCAACAGGTTCCTTTGTCGTTTTTTTGCCCGGGCAGAATGTTATTTCTGCAGGCTGTTCTGATAATCTTCCATAAATTTGGCCAGACCCTTGTCGGTCAGCTCGTGGTGGACGAGTTCCTTCAGGACCTTCGTCGGGATCGTGGCGATGTCCGCCCCGGCGAGCATGACGCGGTCCACATGGGCACGGCTGCGGATGCTGGCGGCGATGATCTGCGTGGGCAGGTTGTAGGTGCGGAACACCTTCACCATGTCTTCCACCAGTTTGCAGCCATCTTCCCCGATATCGT
>CACZIO010000009.1 GCA_902781215.1 uncultured Lachnospiraceae bacterium | reverse complement strand
TCGTCACCTGGGCCCAGACCATCTATTCGCTGCGGATCAACGGCAAGATGGCGGTCATCGGCAACACGACCTACATGTGGAAGGTCCTGCGCCTTCCCATGGATTTCTTCTCACAGCGCATGGCGGGCGATATCCTGCAGCGGCAGGATACCAATGCCACCATTGCCGGAACCCTGGTCCAGACTGTGGCGCCGCTGGCCCTTAACAGCATCATGATGGTCTTTTATCTGGTACTCATGGTCCGCTACAGCCCGGTCCTGACCCTGGTCGGCCTGGCGTCGAGCTTTTTCAATCTCCTGTTTGCCAGATATATGTCCGCGAAGCGGGTCAACATCATGCGCGTCCAGATGCGGGACGCGGGCAAGCTGGCCTCCGCGACGCTGGCCGGCATCAGCATGTCGGAGACCATCAAATCCTCCGGCGCGGAGAACGGATTTTTCCGCAAGTGGTCCGGCTACCAGGCATCGGTCAATACGCAGAACGTCAAATTTTTTGAAATGAATATGCGCTTCGGGATCCTGCCAGGTTTCATCAGCACGGCCGCCAATTACACCGTCCTCTTCCTGGGGGTCCTCTTTGCCATGAAAGGCAGTTTCACCATCGGTATGATCACGGTCTTCCAGGGCTTTCTCAATTCCTTCATGGGGCCGGTCACGACTCTGATCGGCGCGGGGCAGACCATCCAGGAGATGCGCACAGAGATGGAGCGCGTCGAGGACGTCATGGAATATCCGGATGATCCCTATGTCCGGAGCGAGGCCGTCCGGGACGACATCGATTACTCCAAACTTTCCGGACAGGTGGAACTGCGGGATGTCACCTTTGGCTATTCCCGCCTGTCGGACCCTGTGGTCCGGGACTTCTCCATGACCCTGAAGCCGGGAAGCCGGGTCGCCATCGTGGGCAGCAGCGGCTGCGGCAAGTCGACCATCAGCAAGCTCATCTGCGGCCTCTACAAGCCCTGGAGCGGCGAGATCCTCTTTGACGGCAAGCCCATCGGAGACATTCCCAGGAGTGTCTTTACGGGCTCGGTTGCGGTCGTGGACCAGGACATCGTCCTGTTTGAGGACACCATCGCCAACAACATCCGCATGTGGGATGACACGATCGAGGATTTTGAAGTCATTCTGGCGGCCCGCGACGCCCAGATCCACGACGATATCATGCAAAGGCCGGGCGGCTATAACGGCAGGATCACGGAAAACGGCAAGGACCTGTCCGGCGGCCAGCGCCAGCGCCTGGAGATCGCCAGGGTCCTGGCCCAGGATCCCTCTATCATCATTCTGGACGAGGCGACCAGCGCCCTCGATGCCCGGACGGAGTACGAGGCGGTCAAGGCCATCAGCGACCGGGGCATCACCTGCATCGTCGTCGCCCACCGCCTGTCCACCATCCGTGACTGTGACGAGATCATCGTCCTCAACAAGGGCGTGGTCGTGGAGCGGGGCACCCACGAGGAGCTCTACGCGCGCGGCGGCCTGTACAGTCAGCTGATCACCAGTGAATAAGGAGATTATTATGACAGGAACATTCAGAGAAATCCCGCTGGACGAACTTGAAAAGGCCGCCGGCGGCGTCCAGCAGATCGTCAATTCGGAACGCGGCAGGACCATGACCGTGACAGGCCTGGATGGAGACGGCTGGCTTGCCGTCCGCAGTCAGCCCGTCACCAGAGATGAATATATCATCGGCCGCCTTGTCAACGGAGACCAGGTCGAGGTCGTCGGCAGCGTCAATGTCAGCCCCGATCCCAAGGTTGTCAACCATGTCTGGGTATATGCGCCCGGGCTCAAGATCAGCGGCTGGGTCAACAGCCGGTATATTCAATAAGGATCTGTGGCGGCGGGACCGGCCTGCGTTAAATGCCGGTATTTTTTACAGAATGGTAAGATCACCCGCCCTGCATGACGGCGGGCGCAGAGCGTGTGCCGCCGGAAAGAAAATAAGAACAGAAGGAGAGTTTCAATCTATGTCGAATGGCACAGGTTTTTTTAGTGCACAGATCACGGAAGAAGAGATGGGAAGGCTGGAGGCCTATGAGGTCCTCTCGCATGAGCGCCTGTCGGATATTGACAGCGACAGCTGGCTGCTGCGCCACAAAAAGACCGGCGCCAGGGTGGCGCTGCTGCCCCGGGAGGACAGCAACAAGGTCTTTTACATTGCATTCAGGACACCCCCGGAGGATTCCACGGGTGTCGCCCATATCATTGAGCACACGGTCCTGTGCGGTTCAAAAAACTTCCCGGTCAAGGATCCCTTTATCGAACTGGTCAAGGGGTCCCTCAATACCTTTCTGAACGCCATGACCTATCCGGACAAGACGGTCTATCCGGTGGCCAGCTGCAACGAGCAGGACTTCAAAAACCTCATGCATGTCTATCTGGACGCCGTCTTTTATCCCAACATCTACCGGGAGCGGAATATCTTCCGCCAGGAGGGCTGGCACTACGAGGCGGAGAGCGCGGACAGCGAGATCACCGTCAACGGCGTCGTCTACAACGAGATGAAGGGAGCCCTGTCCTCCCCGGAGGATATCCTGGGCAGGCAGATCAACGCGGTCCTCTATCCCCACACCCCCTATGTCCACGAATCGGGCGGCGATCCGGTCAACATCCCGGACCTGACCTATGAGGCTTATCTGGACTTCCACCGCCGCTACTACCATCCCTCCAACAGCTATATCTATCTCTACGGCGACATGGACATGGCGGAGCGTCTGACCTGGCTGGACCAGGCCTACCTGTCGCACTTCGACAGGCTGGACATCGACTCCTCGATCCCGCTCGAGCCGGCCTTTTCGCAGCCGGTGGAGTCGCGCTGCGCCTACTCGATCCTGCCCGAGGAAGAACCGGCGGGCAAGTCCTTCCTGTCCTGGAACCTGGCGGTTCTGCCGGACAGCCTGGACGCGGGCAGCAACATGGCCCTCAAGATCCTCAACTACGCCCTCTGTGACGCGGAGGGAGCACCCGTCCGCAAGGCCCTGCGCGACCGCGGTCTCGGAGAGGATATCTACACCATGTTTGAATCCGGGATCCGCCAGCCCAGCTATTCCATTGTGGCCAAATACGCGGATCCTGCCAGAAAAGATGAGTTTGTGCAGGTCATCCGCGAAACCCTGAACAAGATCGCGGACGAGGGCATCAGTCCCCGCGCCCTGGAGGCCGGGATCAACTACTATGAATTCCGCTATCGAGAGGCGGATTTCGGATCCTATCCCAAGGGCCTGGTCTACGGACTCAATGCCCTGGATTCCTGGCTCTACGATGATGATAAACCCTTCATCGGCCTGCAGATCGGCGAATACTTTGACGTCCTGCGCGAAAAGGCAAAGAGCGGGTTCTTTGAAGATATGATCCGGACCTGCCTTCTGGACAATCCCCACTGCGCCGTCGTCGTCCTGGAGCCCGAACCGGGGCTCTCCGACCGGCTGGACGAGGAGATGCGGCAGCGGATGCAGGCCTTTGCCGAAGGGTGCACGAAAGAGGAGCGGCAGCAGATCGTGGATGACCTGGCAGCCCTTCGGACCTGGCAGCAGACGCCTGACCCGGAGGAAAATATCCGCAGGATCCCCATGCTCTCCAGGGAGGACCTGTCCCGAAAGGCGGTCAGACCGGTCAGCCTGGTCAGGCGGATCCCGCTTGCCGCCGGTGCCGGGCTGAACGGGAAAGGAAAGACCCCACCTGCCGCCGGCGCCGGGCTGAACGGAGAAGGAAGTCACAATGATTCCGGGGCTCCCGGCAGAGGAGACGCAGGAAAGACTTCAGGCAGCCCGTATTTCACGGCTGTTACCCACCCGCTGTCCACCAACAGGATCGACTACCTGACCTTCCTGTTCGACATCCGGGATCTCCCTGAAAAATACATCCGCCACCTGGGGATCTTCCGGACCCTCTTCAGTGTGCTCAATACGGAAAAATACGACTATGCCGACCTGGGCCACGAGATCAATATCTCGACAGGCGGGATCGGAGCCGTCGTGAGCGGCTACAACTGGTACGGCGCCGATGTGCGCCCCGCTGAGCACGGCGCTTCCTCGGGCACCCGGGACTACCGGATGACCTTTGAGGTCTCGGTCCGGACCCTGCACAAAAACCTGGCCGCTGCGCTCGCCCTGGTCCGCGAGATCCTGATGACAACGGATTACCGGATGCCCGACAGGATCCTGGAGGTCCTGGAGGAGGAGCGGGCCGGCATGCGGGCCGGCATGGCATCCGCCGGACACGCGACCGCCCTGCAGCGCGCACTTTCCTATTTGACGGAGCCCGGCGCCATCATGGACCTGGTCACGGGCCTGGGCGCCTATGACAAGCTGGACGAGGTGTGCGGCAAGCTCGGCGACCGGGAAAGCGATCCGGCGCCCGTGCAGGATCTCTGTGACCTACTGCAGGAGATGGCGGCAGCCATTTTCCGGCGCGACAATCTGACCTTTGACTGCACTGCCTGTGAAGAGGACATGGAGGAGATCCTGACCTCTGTCTCTGAACTGGCGGCGCAGCTCCACGCGCCCGGGGGAAACGCCGCGGCGGTAGAGCGCTTTACGCCCGTTCTCACCAGGAAAAACGAGGGTCTCACGACGGCCGGTCAGGTCCAGTTCGTCTGCCGGGCGGGCAGGTATCTGTCTCCCGGCCGGCCGGCCACCGGCGCCTTCCGGGTCCTGCGGGTCCTTCTGGGCTATGAATATCTGTGGAACCGGGTACGCGTCGAGGGCGGCGCCTACGGCTGCATGAGCGGCTTCAACCGGGACGGCAATGCCTATCTGGTGTCCTACCGCGACCCCCACCTCAAGCAGACCCTGGATATCTTCGCGAAGACCGGGGATTTCCTGCGCGGATTCGACGCGGATGAGCGGACCATGACCAAATATATCATCGGCGCCGTCAGCGACCTCGACCAGCCCATGACGCCCTTTGTCTTCGGCAGATATTCCCTGTCCGCCTTCCTCACGGGGCTCTCGGACGAACAGATCCAGCAGGAGCGCGACGAGGTGCTCGACTGCACCCCCGAAAAGATCCGCGCCCTGGCAGACTACGTCGACGCCGTCATGGACGACGGCTGCCTCTGCGTCGTGGGGAGCGATGCAAAGCTCCGCGACAACAGCGGGCTCTTTGGCGAGATCCGCCGGCTGGTCTGACCTGGACCCTTTACCCGGGAAGGCCGGCATAGATTTCTCGACAGCCGGTTGTGTTCTGTTACCGGCATCCGGAAACAGGAACAGGCCGCAGGTTATATCAGGAAAATGCTTTAAGGATCTTTTTTATTCAGCTATAAACATCATTGTTCATTAAAACCCAAATGTAAATGGAATAATCCTAAGGAGGAGACAGATGAAATCAGAAAAGAACAGAACGGGAAGCAGAACCATCCGCCTTCTGACCTCTCTGCTGGCTGTGATGGCCTTGGTGCTGAGCCTGGCGGGAACAGCCTTTGCTTCGGAGCAGGCCGGGACGGAGACGCCGGCGGCCGAAAAAAACGGCGACATCATGATCCTTTACACCAGCGATATCCACTGCGGGATCGACAGGGGTTTCGGCCTGGCGGGCCTGCAGCAGGTGCGCGATACACTGGAGGCGCAGGGCTACACCACCATCCTGGTGGACGACGGTGACGCCATCCAGGGCGAGGCGATCGGGACGATCAGCAAGGGCGAGGACATGGTCGAGCTCATGAATGATCTCCACTATGACGCCGCTATTCCGGGCAACCATGAATTCGATTACGGCATGGACCGCTTCCTGGAACTGGCTGAAAAAGCGGAATATCCCTACATCAGCTGCAATTTCACGAAAGAAGGAAAGACCGTTTTTCCGTCCTATCTGATCAAGGAAGCCTGCGGAAAAAAGATTGCCTTTGTCGGGGTCACGACGCCCAAAACCATCACGAACTCCACACCGTCTTATTTCCAGAATGAAAAGGGAGAATATATTTACAGTTTTCAGGAAGATGAGACAGGAGAGGCCCTGTACACGGCCGTGCAGAAGGCCGTCGACGACGCGAGGGCAGCCGGGGCGGACTATGTCTATGCCATGGGCCATCTGGGCAACGAAGAGGTCTGCCATCCCTGGAACTACGCGGATGTGATCTCCCATACAAACGGAATCGATGTCTTCCTGGACGGCCACAGCCACGACCTGGATCAGGTCGTCATGAAGAATAAAGACGGCAAAGAGGTCGTCAGGTCCGCGTGCGGGACCAAGCTGCAGGCCATCGGTTACAGCCACATCTCCGCGGAGGACGGCATTGTCGACACCAACATCTGGTCATGGCCCAATACGGTCAGTGCGCCGGAGCTTCTGGGGATCCGGAACAGGGTCGGAGACAGGGTCAGCGAAGAGATCGCTGAGCTGCAGCAGGAGCTGGGCCAAGAGATCGCGGAATCAGCGGTCCTTCTGACGATCGATGACCCCGTGGAAAAAAACAGCGACGGAAGCCCTGTACGCGTAGTCAGGCGGGCGGAGACCAATCTCGGAGACCTGGCCGCGGATGCTGTGCGTGTCCGGACCGGGGCACAGATCGGCATCGTCAACGGCGGAGGGATCCGACAGAATCTGCCCGCAGGGAAGATCACAAATGGAGATGTGCTCACAACGCTTCCCTTCCAGAACAAGACCTGTGTGATCGAGGCGACCGGCCAGCAGATCCTGGATGCCCTGGAGTGGGGCGCCCATGCTCTTCCGGATGAATTCGGAGGCTTCCTGCATGTCTCCGGCCTGACCTATGAGATCGACACCAGGATCAGCAGCGGCTGTAAAACTGACAGTGCCAAGCTGCTCACCGGGATCGAGGGGGAACGCAGGGTCAGAAACGTCAGGGTCGGGGACGAGCAGCTGGATCCTCAGAAGACTTATACCGTGGCAGGATCCGAGTATGTACTCCTGGAAAAGGGCGACGGCCAGACAGCCTTTGCAAACGCCAAAAAAATCCAGGGCGGTCTGCTGGACAGCCAGGTCCTGATCGACTATCTCAGGGAAGACCTGGAGGGGAAGATCGGGGAAGCCTATGCGGATCCCTATGGCCAGGGCAGGATCAGGATCATCGACGACAGGGACTAAGACACCCGCTGAAATCAGCGGGGGTGCCCACGGCAGTGCCCGGGGAACGGAACACTGTTATGAGCAGAGCGTCACAGTATTGAGATCCAAACAGAATAAAAAGATAAACCGGAAAGGAAAAAGACATATATGCAGCAGAACGAAACAGCGGGCACAGGGCCGGCGGCCAAGAAAGCCGGTTTCGCGACGATCATCGGCCGTCCCAATGTCGGCAAATCGACCCTGATGAACCGCATGATCGGCCAGAAGATCGCGATCACATCCTATAAACCACAGACGACCCGGAACCAGATCCGCACAATCTACACCGGAGATCAGGGACAGATCGTCTTTCTGGATACGCCCGGCATCCATGAGAGCCGCACCAGGCTCGGCGAATACATGGTTAAGGCCGCCAAGGGGACGCTCAAGGAGGTGGACGTGGTCCTCTGGCTGGTGGAGCCCCGCCAGAAGCTGACAGAGGAGGATCAGGCCATCATCGGGCTCCTGCAGGAGGTGAAGACGCCGGTCATTGTTGTGATCAACAAGATCGACAAGGTCAAAAAGGCCGAGATCCTGCCTGTCATCGACCTCTACGCCCACGCCGGTGATTTCCACGAGATCATTCCGGTCAGCGCCCGCACGGGCGACGGCGTCGACCACCTGATGGAGGAGATCTTCCGCCTGCTGCCGGAGGGCGAGCCCTTCTACGAGGAGGACATGGTGACGACCCAGACCGAGCGCGAGATCGCCGCGGAAATCGTCCGCGAGAAGGCCCTCCGCCTGCTCCAGGAGGAGGTTCCCCACGGCATCGCCGTCACCATCGAATCCATGAAGACCAGGTCACGGAAAGGAAAAGGGGATATCTGTGACATCGATGCCTCCATCATCTGCGAGCGGGAGGGCCACAAGAGGATCGTGATCGGCAAGGGCGGCGAGATGCTGCGCCGGATCGGCACGGATGCCCGCCGCGATATCGAGAACATGCTCCAGTGCCAGGTCAACCTCAAGCTCTGGGTCAAGGTCCGTAAGGACTGGAAGGACGACGACACCCAGATGCGGTCCTTCGGCTACGATGCCCGCAAGCTCTGAGGATGCCTGAGAGTCGGGGAGCCGGAGGCGGCTGAAGGTAACTGGCAATCAAGAACGGGGCCGGAACTGCCCAGAATCCTTTTACGGACGCACGAAGCTTCCGGCGCGGCTTCCCTGCGTACAGGGAGATCCATAGTGATATGAACGAAAACTTAACGGACCTGACGGCGCTGGTCCTGTCGAGCACGCCGGTCGGGGAATATGACCGCAGGGTCGTTCTGCTGACGCGGGAACGCGGGCGGATCGCGTGCTTCGCCCGCGGGGCACGCCGCCCGGGAAGTCCTGTGATGGCGGCGTCCCTGCCGTTCTGTTTCGGGACCTACCGGATCAGGGAAGGACGTAATTCCAATGTCCTGGTCGAGGCGAAGATACAGACCTTTTTTGAAAAGATCCGCAGCGACATGGAGGCGACCTGTTATGCCTCCTATTTTGCGGAGGTCCTGCGCTATATCACCCGAGAGAACAATGATGAGGCGGCACTTCTACTGCTGGCCTTTCAGTCTCTGCGCGCCCTGGAGTCGGGCCGCATTCCCGCGAGGCTGATCAGGGCCGTCTTCGAGATCCGGACCCTCCGGATCGAGGGGGAGTTTCTCATGCCGCAGGAAGCGGACGGTTTTTCGCCCGCTGCCATGCAGGCCGTAACCCATATCGCGGAGGCCCCGCTCAAAAACCTCTACACCTTTGCGGTCAGCGATTCTGTCCTGGCGGAGCTGGAACATATTGCGGAGGTATCGATGGAACGCAGCCTTCACCACCGGTTCGAGAGCCTGGAGATCCTGCGGACCCTGATGATGTGATGGAAATTATATTGAAATTCATCCTTGCATATTCTATAATAACGGTTTAGTGACCAAAACAAAGGTCGGTCAAATGAGAGGCAATCATTCCTGACCGGAATCCGGGGGGCAGAGGGTTCAAAGAGCCCGGGCATCACACGGCCAAAAGCGCCGGTATGTCCGGTGACGGGACGTTTGCATCCTCCGCGTTCCGGAGAGGAAATACAGAATTACGACAAAAGGAGCAGTACCAAGTATGGAAAAGACAATGGAAAAGATCGTTGCGCTGTGCAACAACAGAGGATTCATTTATCCCGGTTCCCAGATCTACGGCGGCCTGGCCAACACCTGGGATTACGGCAACCTGGGCGTCGAGCTCAAGAACAACGTCAAGAAGGCCTGGTGGCAGAAGTTCGTCACGGAGACCCCCGAGAACGTCGGCGTCGACTGTGCCATCCTTATGAATCCCAAGACCTGGGTCGCCAGCGGACATCTGGCCGGCTTTTCCGATCCCCTCATGGACTGCAAGGCCTGCGGCGCCCGCTTCCGCGCTGACCAGCTGATCGAGGGCTACGCGGCGGAGAAGGAGATGACCCTGGACGGCAGCGTCGACGGCTGGACCTCCGATGAGATGATGAGCTTCATCAACAAGTTCAGCGTTCCCTGCCCCACCTGCGGCAAGTTCCACTGGACCGATATCCGCCAGTTCAACCTCATGTTCAAGACCTTCCAGGGCGTCACAGAGGATTCCACCGCGACGGTCTACCTGCGTCCCGAGACCGCGCAGGGCATTTTCGTCAACTTCAAGAATGTCCAGCGCACCTCCCGCAAGAAGATCCCCTTCGGCATCTGCCAGATCGGCAAGTCCTTCCGCAATGAGATCACGCCCGGAAACTTCACCTTCCGCACCCGTGAGTTCGAGCAGATGGAGCTTGAGTTCTTCTGCGAGCCCGACACCGACCTCGAGTGGTTCAAGTACTGGAAGGACTTCTGCTGGAACTGGCTCATGACCCTGGGCCTCAAACCCGAGGAGACCCGCATGCGCGACCATGATCCCGAGGAGCTTTCCTTCTATTCCAAGGCGACCACGGACATCGAGTTCCTCTTCCCCTTCGGCTGGGGCGAGCTCTGGGGCATTGCGGACCGCACCGACTACGACCTGACCCAGCACCAGAACACCTCCGGCGAGGACCTGACCTACTTTGACGACCAGAAGAAGACCCGTTACATCCCCTACGTTGTCGAGCCTTCGCTGGGCGCCGACCGCGTCACCCTGGCTTTCCTCTGCGCAGCCTACGACGAGGAGGAACTGGAGGGCGGAGACAAGCGCACCGTCATGCGCTTCCATCCCGCGCTGGCACCTGTCAAGATCGGTGTCCTGCCCCTGTCCAAGAAGCTCAGCGACGAGGCCTTCGAGATCTACAAAAAGCTCTCCAGACACTACAACTGCGAGTTCGACGACCGCGGCAACATCGGCAAGCGCTACCGCAGACAGGATGAGATCGGCACCCCCTTCTGCCTGACCTACGACTTCGAGTCCGCTCAGGACAAGGCCGTCACCATCCGCATGCGCGATTCCATGGAGCAGGTCCGCGTCCCGATCGACCAGCTTGACGCCTGGTTCCTGGACAAGTTCGAGTTCTGAAAAACAAGCTGTCAAGCGGACTCAAAGCGTTCGAGCCTGCTCGGAACGCTTTGAGGACATTTGACAGCCAAACACTACCGTCCCCTTGACGCACTGTATATATGAGGTTTCCTTTATAATGAAAAAATATGGCGTAAACGAACTGCGCGAGATGTTCCTGAAGTTTTTCGAGAGCAAGGGACACCTGCGCATGAACAGCTTTTCCCTGGTTCCCCACAATGACAAGAGCCTGTTGATCATCAACTCCGGCATGGCTCCCTTAAAGCCCTATTTCACCGGGCAGGAGATCCCGCCCCGCACCCGCGTGACCACCTGCCAGAAGTGCATCCGCACCGGCGACCTGGAGAATGTCGGCAAGACCGCCCGCCACGGCACCTTCTTCGAGATGCTGGGCAACTTCTCCTTCGGCGATTACTTCAAGAATGAGTCCATTCCCTGGGCCTGGGAGTTCCTGACCGAGTGGGTCGGCCTGGATCCCGACCGCCTCTATCCGTCCGTCTATGAGAACGACGATGAGGCCTTCAATATCTGGAAGAATGTCATGCACATTCCGGAAGAACGCATCTACCGCTTTGGCAAGGAGGACAACTTCTGGGAGCACGGCTCCGGTCCCTGCGGCCCCTGCAGCGAGATCTACTATGACCGCGGCGAGAAGTGGGGAAATGGCCCCGAGGATGTCATGGGCGGCGAGGGCGACCGCTTCATGGAAGTCTGGAACATCGTCTTCTCCCAGTTCAACAACGACGGGCACGGCAATTACACCGAGCTCGAGCACAAAAACATTGACACCGGCATGGGCCTGGAGCGCCTGGCCGTCGCCGTCCAGGACGTCGAGTCCCTCTTTGACGTCGACACGGTCCGCGCCCTCCGCGACAAGGTCTGCGAGCTGGCGGGCTGCGAGTACGGCAAAGAGCACGAAATCGATGTCTCCGTCCGCATCATCACCGACCACATCCGGTCCACGACCTTCATGATCTCGGACGGCATCATGCCCACCAACGAGGGCCGGGGCTATGTCCTGCGCCGCCTGATCCGCCGCGCCATCCGCCAGGGCCGCAAGCTGGGCATCAAGGAGGCCTTCATGACCACCCTCGCGAAGGCGGTCATCGAGGGCTCCAAGGGCGGATATCCCGAGCTGGAGGAGAAGCAGGAGTTTATCCTCAATAACATCCGCCTGGAGGAGGAGCGCTTCGAGAAGACCATCGACCAGGGCCTGGAGATCCTGGGCGGCATGCTCGACAAGCTCAAGGCGGAAGGAAAGACGGAAATCTCCGGCAAGGATGCCTTCCTTCTCTACGATACCTACGGATTCCCCATCGACTCCACCGAGGACGTGGCGGCCGAGAACGGCTGCACCGTCGACCAGGCAGGTTTCGAAGAGGCCCGCGAGGAAGCCCGTCAGAAATCCAAGGGCTCCTGGATCAAGACCAGCATGAGCGGCGCCGCGGCGACCGTCTACGACGAGATGGATGCCGCCATCGTGACGGACTTCACCGGCTATGACCGCCTGACAGACACAGGAAAGATCCTGGCCCTGGCCCATCTGGCTGAGACCGATGAAAAGGGCGAAAAGACCGGGCCCGACGAGGTCGCGGATGCCGTGACAGACGGCATGCATGCCGCCATCATCACCGACAGGACACCTTTCTACGCCACCAAGGGCGGCCAGGTCGGCGACATCGGCGTCATCACCTGCGGTGATGCCTCCTTTAAGGTTGAAAAGACCGAGCCCGTCTCCGGACAGAAGGTCGCCCACATCGGCGTCGTCACATCCGGCATGTTCCGGATGGGAGATGAAGTCACGCTCTGTGTCGATGAGAAGGAGCGCCGCGACACCTGCCGCAACCACAGCGCGACCCACCTCATGCAGAAGGCCCTGCGCGAGGTCCTGGGCACCCACGTCGAGCAGAAGGGCTCCTACCAGGATGCCGGCAGGACCCGCTTCGACTTCAGCCACTATCAGGCCATGACCGCCGATGAGCTGAAAAAGGTCGAGGACATGGTCAATGAGAAGATCGGCGAGGGCCTGGACGTCACCACGGCCGTCATGGGCATCGAGGAAGCAAAGAAGAGCGGCGCCATGGCCCTCTTTGGCGAAAAGTACGGCGAGGAAGTCCGCGTCGTAAAAATGGGCGACTTCTCCACCGAGCTCTGCGGCGGAACCCATGTGGACAACACCAGCCGCATCGGCCAGTTCAAGATCCTCTCCGAAAACGGCGTCGCCGCCGGCGTCCGCAGGATCGAGGCCCTGACCGGCGACAATGTCCGTACCTATTATGAAGAGATGGAGCGCGAGATCAACGAGGCTGCCTCCCTGGTCAAGGCGACGCCCGCGACCCTCGCAGACCATATCAAAAAGCTCCAGGAGGAGCTCAAGGCAGCGAAGAGCGAGGTCGAGTCCCTCAAGGCCAAAGAGGCCCAGTCCGCCCTCGGCGATGTCATGGACAAGGTCCAGGATGTAGGCGGCGTCAAGTTCCTGGCCTCCGCGGTCCCCGGCGTCGACATGAACGGCCTGCGCGACCTGGGCGACCAGCTCAAGGAGAAGATGGGCGGCGGTGTCGTCCTCCTCATCTCCGACAAGGACGGCAAGGTCAGCCTCATGACCATGGCGACCGACGACGCCATCAAGAAGGGGGCCCATGCCGGCAACCTCATCAAGGCCATCGCGAAGGAAGTCGGCGGTGGCGGCGGCGGCCGTCCCAACATGGCACAGGCGGGCGGCAAAAATCCCGCCGGCATCCCTGCGGCGATCGAGAAGGCACCGGAAGTGCTCCGCGGCATGCTCAAATAATTACCTGCGGTCAGCGGGATTTTCAAATCCCGCTGGTATCCCTGCGGCGATCGAGAAGGCACCGGAAGTCCTCCGCGGCATGCTCAAGTAATTTAATTAGTGCTTGACGAGGGAACATTCTGTGCTATAATAGTTTTGCATGTTTTTTCAGGGCTTTTTTAAAAATCGGAAAAACAACAAGACCCCTGACGAAATCATGATAAATAACCTGTTCAGTCCGGACACATAAATTCATCGTATGTGTGCCATGCTGAGGGGACTGAAGGGAGGGTAGAGTATATGTCAAGCGTAATTGTCAAAGAGAATGAGACATTGGACAGCGCACTGCGCCGCTTTAAGAGAAGCTGCGCCAAGGCGGGCATCCAGCAGGAGATTCGTAAGAGAGAGCATTACGAGAAGCCCAGCGTCAAGCGCAAAAAGAAGTCCGAAGCTGCCAGAAAGCGCAAATACAACTGATCGGATCTGTTCGGTTTGAAGGCGCTGCATGATCCGCAGCGGACAGCGGCAGGCGTTGCTCCTGCCGGCAATGTCAAAATGGAATTCAGGAGACCCCGGCAGATTTTGCCGGGGTCTTTCATTGCAGCCGGTTCTTATGCTCCGCGAGTTTTTATGCACCGCGAGGGTATGCGCCGGGTACGGAGAGAAGGATTTTGGGTGATGTGGAGGTCAGGCTGCAGGGGATTGCGGCTTCAGATGCTACAGATGAAAAACCGGAGACTGCAGAGGAGACTTCCGGACTGAGTGCGCCGCCGGACGACGAGACGGTCCAGGCGGCCCTGGAGGCCATCCTCTTTGCCATGGGGGACGCTGTCCCGATCGACAGCATCGCCCGTGCCCTGGCGATCAGCCGGGACCAGGCCGTCCAGGCAGCCGATGCGCTGGCAGACCGGTGCAGACAGGCAGGGAGCGGTCTGGT
This sequence comes from uncultured Lachnospiraceae bacterium, assembly GCA_902781215.1. Lineage (GTDB taxonomy): Bacteria > Bacillota > Clostridia > Lachnospirales > Lachnospiraceae > CAG-791. The sequence goes on along the minus strand of CACZIO010000009.1, from coordinate 44,947 downwards.
GCTCAACTGGTACGAGGATGCCGTGCAGCTCTCGACCAGGCCAGAGCTCTACGAATATCTGATCCGGATCGCCAGCGAGCCCAAAAAGCCCAGGCTGACACCGACCCTGATGGAGACCCTGTCCATCATCGCCTTCCGTCAGCCGGTGACCAGGATGGAGGTGGAGAACATACGCGGTGTCAACAGCGACTTTGCCATCAACCGCCTGGTCTCCTTTGACCTGGTCCGGGAAGTGGGCAGGAAGGAGGTCCCCGGAAGGCCCCTTCTGTTCGGAACCACCGAGCAGTTCCTGCGGTCCTTCGGGATCAGGTCCCTGGAGGACCTGCCCGAGGCGGATTCCTCCCGCATGGAGGAATTCAGGGAGGAGGCCGAGGAGGAAGTTACCTCCAGGCTGAATATCTGAGTTTTCCGGAATCGGACCGGAAAGCGCCCGGTATGGGCCCGACAGGAAAAGCGGGTCGCGCAGACGAGACCCGGATTCTGAGGCCCGGCAATTATTCGGGCAAAAAATAGTTTGTGAAATAATTGTTTTTTGTGGCATTTGATGGTTCCTGTTTTCTGCAGGCTGTGCTATACTTTCAAATGCATGCGAAAAAATGCAATTTTATTTTTTATTAATGATTTGGAGGTCCAAAACATGAGCAGTACTTCAAAAGCGAGACAGCGGATCCATTCTCTGCTCGACGCAAACAGCTTTGTTGAGATCGGCGCGCTGGTCAAAGCCAGGGCGACGGACTTCAACACAGCACCCGCCGGGGAACCCTCTGACGGCGTCATCACCGGTTACGGACTGATCGACGGAAAGCTTGTCTATGTGTACAGCCAGGACGCCGGCGTTCTTGGCGGCAGCATTGGTGAGATGCACGCGAAGAAGATCGTCGGTCTCTACCGCATGGCCATGCGCACGGGCGCACCCGTGATCGGCATGATCGATTCCGCCGGCATCCGTCTGCAGGAGGGCGCGGACGCACTCGACGCTTTCGGACTGATCTATGCGGAGCAGGCGAAGGCCTCCGGTGTGATCCCGCAGATCTCAGCCGTATTCGGCACCTGCGGCGGCGGTCTTGCGCTGTTCCCTGCCATGACGGACTTTGTTCTGATGGAGAATGACGCCAAGCTCTTCGTGAATTCTCCCAATGCCTTTGCGGGCAACCGCGAAGACCTGGATGACACTGCCAGCGCTGCCTCCAAGGCCGCAGCCGGCGACGTGGACTTTGTCGGCAGCCAGGACGAGATCATGGGTCAGATCCGCTGCCTGATTGGCATGCTGCCCTCCAACAACGAGGACGAGGCGGCTGCGGACAGCGCTGACGACCTGAACCGCGTCTGTGCCTCCGCGGCTTCCTTCGTGGAGGATCCCCGCGCGGCCATGTTCGAGATCGCGGACAACGGGATCTTCTTTGAGATGAAAAAGGACTACGCGAAGGAGATGTTCACGGCCCTGGCATTCCTGGGCGGCACGACCGTCGGGTTCGTTGCCAACCGCAGCGCCGCCTTCGATGAGAAGGGGGAGAAGGCCGAGGAGTTCGGCCCCGCGCTGACGACCGCGGGCTGCGCCAAGGCGGCCGCCATGGTCCGCTTCTGCGACGCCTTCGAGATCCCCGTGATCTCCCTCACCAATGCCTCCGGCTTCGCTGTGTCGAAGGAGGAGGAGGGCACTGTGGCGGCAGCGGGGGCCGGCCTTGTGGCGGCGTTCGCGGGCGCGACCGTTCCCAAGATCAATGTCGTGACCAGACGCGCAGGCGGAAGCGCTTATGCCGTCATGAACTCCAAAGCCCTGGGCGCCGACCTCACGCTGGCCTATCCCGATGCCTCCATCGGCATCCTGGAGGGCAAATACGCTGCCCCCGTCCTGTGTGACGGCACCGCGGAGGAGATCGCGGAGACGGCCAAGGCCTATGACGCCATGCAGAACAGCATCGAGTATGCTGCCGCCAGAGGATATGTGGACCAGATCGTGGATCCCTCCGAGATCCGCAAGTATCTGATCGGCGCGGTGGAGGTCCTCTTCTCCAAGAGAGAGGCCCTTCCCTCCAGAAAGCACGCATCCATCTGATCCGCCTGATGCGGCCAGCATATAAACAGGAGAAAAACATGAGAAAAAAACTGACCGGTCTGTTCGCGGTCATCGCCTGCCTGGCGCTGCTGACGGCATGCGCGGGAAATGCCTCGTCCGAGGTGCAGGAGATCCCCGAGGAGACCCAGAATTCCCTCTACAGCCTGACGGAATCGACCATCCAGAGCATGGATGAGGTCGTGAAATCCGGGCTGATCGAGGAGCAGCAATCCAATGAGGTGATCTACACCGGCCTGCAGAGCTGGGAGACAGCTTCCGCGGAGGTCGGCGCCGTGGACTTTACCGTCGACGCGGACGGAAACGGACTTGCGGACTGCTTCGCGGAGAAGAGCATCACGGTCGATGACGAAGGCAACTACATCGTGACCGTAGAGGTCACCGGCGCGAACAAGAGCGCGGACGTGGTGGCGACCTACAACAAGGACATCACGGATTACGTATCGCTCGTGACCAATGTCAACTATTCCTTCAACGAGCTGATCCAGCAGGCGGGCATGAACACCCTTCTGGGCATGGGGACGACCTTCGCGGTCCTGATCCTGCTGAGCCTGATCATCGCCCTCTTCGGCTATATCTTTACGAACAGAGAGAAGAAAAAGACGGAAGAAGAGGCCAGAAAGGATCAGGAGGAGGTCCTGGCAAAAAGCGCTGCCGCACACGGCGCTGCTGCAGCTCCCTCTCAGGGGTCACTTGCGGCCGGCACCCAGGACGGCGCCCTTGTCGCCGTGATCGCGGCCGCCATCGCGGCCTACCGCGCAGAGGCTGAGCCCGCGGGAGACCCGGAGGCCTTCGTGGTTCGCCATATCCGCCGCATCCGCAGGAAATGATCCTGCATTTAATCTGATCAAAATCCCACATTCGTACACTCAGGAGGTACATGATGAAGAACTATACCATTACCGTGAATGGCGTTGCATATGAAGTGACTGTCGAGGAAACGACCGGCGGCGCAGCACCGGCTTCCATGCCCACCATGCCCCGTCCCGCAGCTGCACCCGCTCCCGCAGCTCCCGCAGCTGCTCCCGCGGCCGCAGCACCCGCCGCAGGCGGCGCAGCCGGCGCCAACAGGATCGAAGCAGGCGCGGCCGGCAAGGTCTTCAAGATTGAGACTACGGTCGGCAAGGAAGTCAAAAAGGGCGACACCGTGATCATCCTCGAGGCCATGAAGATGGAGATCCCCATGGTCTCCCCCGTGGACGGCAAGATCGCGTCCATCGACTGCGCTGTCGGCGATGCGGTTGAGGCAGGCACCCTTCTGGCGACTGTAGACTGATCACAGACAGGGACCTGCAGTGAAACAGTCTGTCGATCTGCAGTGAAACAGCCTGCAGTCCTGACGGCAGAGTTTCCATGCAGCTCCCAGGGCACCAAAGCCTAATTTCACCAGGAGGCCTTTTTATGACATATATTGTAAATACGCTGGGTAATCTTATCCACCAGACCGCGTTTTTGAGTCTGACCCCGGGCAACTACCTGATGATCCTTGTCGCTTTTGTCTTCCTCTATCTGGCAATCGCCAAGGACTTCGAGCCCCTTCTGCTCGTCCCGATCGCGTTTGGCATGCTGCTCGTCAATATCTATCCCGATATCATGGCGAGACCTGCCGACGGGTCACCGGGCGGACTTCTGTACTATTTCTTCCAACTTGACGAATGGGCGATCCTGCCGTCCCTGATCTTCATGGGCGTCGGGGCCATGACGGACTTCGGTCCCCTGATCGCCAATCCTATGAGCTTCCTGCTCGGCGCAGCAGCTCAGTTCGGCATTTTCGCCGCCTATTTCGGCGCCATCGCCCTGGGCTTCAACGGCAAGGCCGCTGCCGCCATCTCCATCATCGGCGGCGCGGACGGCCCGACCTCTATCTTCCTCTGCTCCAAGCTGGGCCAGACGGAGCTCCTGGGTCCCATCGCCGTGGCGGCCTACTCCTACATGTCTCTGGTCCCGATCATCCAGCCGCCCATCATGCGCGCAATGACCACGGACAAGGAGAGAAAGATCAAGATGGAGCAGCTCCGCCCCGTCTCCAAACTCGAGAGGATCCTGTTCCCGATCGTCGTCACGGTCGTCGTCTGCATGATCCTGCCCACCACGGCGCCCCTGGTCGGTATGCTGATGCTGGGCAACCTCTTCCGAGAGAGCGGCGTCGTCCGCCAGCTGACCGAGACTGCCTCCAATGCCCTGATGTACATTGTCGTCATCCTGCTGGGCACCTCCGTAGGCGCAACGACCAGCGCTGAGGCCTTCCTCAACGTGACGACCCTCAAGATCGTCGCCCTGGGCCTGATCGCTTTCTCCTTCGGTACCGCTGCGGGCTGCCTCTTCGGCAAGATCATGTGCGTCGTGACCGGCGGCAAGGTCAATCCGCTGATCGGCTCCGCCGGCGTCTCCGCCGTGCCCATGGCCGCGCGTGTCTCCCAGAAGGTCGGTGCGGAATATGATCCCACCAACTTCCTGCTCATGCACGCGATGGGTCCCAACGTCGCGGGCGTCATCGGCACCGCAGTCGTCGCGGGCGTCTTCATGGCGGTATTCGGAATTGTATAAAAATAGGAGAGAAATAAAATGGCAGAAAACACAAACATCACCCCCAAGCCGGTCAAAATCAATGAGACCATCCTGCGCGACGCGCACCAGTCCCTGATCGCGACCCGCATGCCCACAGAGGTCATGCTGCCGATCATCGACAAGATGGACAAGATCGGCTACAACGCGGTCGAGTGCTGGGGCGGCGCGACCTTTGACTCCTGCCTCCGCTTCCTCAAGGAGGATCCGTGGGTAAGACTCCGCAAGCTCCGCGAGGGCTTCAAGAACACCAAGCTCCAGATGCTGCTGCGCGGCCAGAACCTGCTGGGCTACAGCCACTACGCAGACGACGTCGTCGAGTATTTCGTCCAGAAATCCATCGCAAACGGCATCGATATCATCCGTATCTTCGACTGCCTGAACGACCTGCGCAACCTTGAGACCAGCGTGAAGGCCTGCAAGAAGGAAGGCGGCCACGCCCAGATTGCCCTGTCCTACACCATCGGCAGCGCCTATGACGAGGCCTACTGGATGAACATCGCCAAGGAGATCGAGTCGATGGGCGCAGATTCCATCTGCATCAAGGATATGGCCGGCCTCCTCGTCCCCTTCGAGGCCGAGAAGCTGGTCCGCGCGCTCAAGTCCGCGACCTCCCTTCCCATCGATCTGCACACCCACTACACCTCCGGATGCGGCTCCATGACCTACCTCAAGGCCGCGGAGGCGGGCGTCGACATCATCGACTGCGCCATCAGCCCCTTCGCCCTGGGAACCTCCCAGCCCGCGACCGAGGTCATGGTCGGCGCCTTCCAGGGTACCCCCTATGACACCGGTCTGTCCCAGGCGGACCTCAAGGAGATCGCCGACTATTTCGCGCCCTACCGCGAGGAGTGCCTCGAAAACGGCCTGCTCTCCACTAAGGTCCTGGGCGTCAACATCCGCACCCTTCTCTACCAGGTTCCCGGCGGCATGCTCTCCAACATGGTGAGCCAGCTGGCCGAGCAGGGTGCCTCCGACCGCCTCACCGAGGTTCTGGAGGAAGTGCCGCGCGTGCGCGAAGACCTGGGCCAGCCCCCGCTGGTCACCCCTTCCAGCCAGATCGTCGGCACACAGGCTGTCATGAACGTCCTCATGGGCGAGCGCTACAAGGTATCCTCCGCCCAGACCAAGGACCTGGTCAGCGGACACTACGGCCGCACGACCCGCCCGATCAACCCCGAGATCCGCAAGAAGATCATCGGCGATCAGGAGCCCATCACCTGCCGTCCGGCCGACCTCATCGAGCCCCAGCTCCCTCAGTTCGAGAAGGAAGTCGCCTTCTGGAAGCAGCAGGATGAGGATGTCCTGTCCTATGCCCTGTTCCCCCAGGTCGCCATGGACTTCTTCAAATACCGCCAGGCCCAGCAGACCGGCGTCGACCTCTCCAAGGCCGACAAGGGAAGCGGCGCCTATCCCGCGTAAGGGACCACGGGGACGGTTCTCCGGTCCCTCGGACCACGGGGACGGTTCGGGACCAACGTGACTGTGCTATGGTCTGTCTGCCCGAACGGGTTAAATAAAGAAAAGAGGTATTTAAAGAAAAAATACCCTGTCAGAGGCTGAAAGGCTTTTGGAGGGAATAAATTCAGAACCACCTGCATGTGCGGGTGGTTCTGTTATTTTTTACTACTAAATCCGGCTGTAATCTGGTATATTAGACTTAACTGTGCATTTTTTGAAGATACAGCAGGCCCCGGCGAAGAGGGGCCGGATTGGATTTATATAAATGAAACGCTTCAATGCAGTCAACACCCTTGTCAAGGCCGACAGTCAATTTGAAGAGATCTCCGGTTTCCGTGTGCGGCCGGGCAATTGCCTTCTGAACGGGGCCACCAGGCTGACCGGCGGTGTGAATTTTACGATCTATTCCGAGCATGCCACCTCCTGTGAGCTGCTTCTGTTCCGGCGCAAGGCAGAGGCCCCCTATGCGATCATCCGCATACCGGAGCGCTACCGCACGGGCGGTATTTATTCCATCTTTGTCTACCAGCTGAAAATCGAGGATTTTGAGTACTGCTACCGCTTTTCCGGGCCCTATGACCCGGAGAAGGGGCTGCTCTATGACCGCAAAAAACAGATCCTGGATCCCTATGCGAAGGCAGTGACCGGACAGAGGGCCTGGGGGGCGGCCAAATCCTCCGGCGCCTATCACGCCCGCGTCGTCAAGGACAGCTTTGTCTGGAAGCGGGCGGATTTTCCGCGCACGAAGATGGAGGACACGATCATCTATGAGCTGCATGTCCGCGGCTTTACCCGCCACAGGTCCTCCGGCGTGAAATACCCCGGGACCTTTGCCGGTATCATCGAGAAGATCCCTTACCTCAAAAGCCTGGGCATCACGGCCGTGGAGCTGATGCCGATCTTCGAGTTCGACGAGACCATCAACGCCCGCAACCACAACGGCAAGCGCCTGCTGGAGTACTGGGGCTACAACACCGTCGCCTTCTTTGCGCCCAACACCGCCTACACAGCCTCGGTCGAATTCAATGAGGAGGGAAATGAGCTCAAGAGCCTGATCCAGATCCTCAAGGACAACAGGATCGAGGTCTATCTGGACGTGGTCTTCAACCATACAGCCGAGGGGGACAAGACAGGGCCCTTTATGTCCTTCAAGGGCGTTGACAACAGCGTCTACTACATGCTGACCCCGGGCGGAGACTATTATAATTTCAGCGGCTGCGGCAACACCTTCAACTGCAACCACCCTGTGGTGATCCGCTTTATTATCGACTGTCTGCGGCACTGGGTGACCCAGTACCATGTGGACGGATTCCGTTTTGACCTGGCCAGTATCCTGGGAAGGAGCGGGAAGGGCATCCCGCTGGGGGATCCGCCGCTTCTGCGGGCCATTTCCATGGACCCGGTCCTGGCCGAGACCAAGCTGATCGCGGAGCCCTGGGACGCCGGCGGCATCTATCAGGTGGGAAGCTTCCCCGCCTACGGGCGCTGGGCCGAATGGAACGGCCGCTACCGGGATTCGCTGCGCGACTATCTCAAGGGCAATTACTGGAACGCGGAAGAGACCGCGGCCCGGATCATGGGGTCGCCGGACCTGTACACAGACGATTACCGCGGCTTCCGGTCATCTGTCAATTTCATCACCTGCCACGATGGCTTCACCCTCTACGACCTCTTTACCTACAATCACAAGCACAATGAGGCCAACGGCTGGGACAACGCGGACGGTGCAAACGATAACCGCAGCTGGAACTGCGGGGTTGAGGGGCCGACCGACGACCCTGTCATCCGCAGGCTCCGCTTCAAGATGATGCGCAACGCCGTCACGGTCCTCATGTGCAGCCGGGGAACGCCCATGATCCTGGCGGGAGATGAGTTCGGCAACACCCAGTACGGGAACAACAACAGCTACTGCCAGGACAACGAAGTCTCCTGGCTCAACTGGGATTTTCTCCACCTCAACAGGGAGTTTTACCAGTTTTTCAAGAACGTGATCAAATTCCGGAAAAAACATCCCGTCATCTCCAGGCCTCTGGGGCCCGCGGCCTGCGGTCTGCCGGACGTCAGTGCCTGCGGCTACAATCCCGACGACCACCAGATCACCCGCGCCAACAAGGTCCTGGGCATCCTCTTTGCCGGCCGCGAGGAAGGCGCCGACGGGGATGATGTGGTCTACATGGCCATCAATGCCTACTGGGAACCGGTGCAGATCCGCCTCCCGGCCCTCCGGGCCGGCCTGTCCTGGGGCATCAATATCTATACCGACGCCGACGACAATGTCTTTTACCACAAGGACGCGGTCTTTTTGAAGAGCCCGCTCTTCCTGCTCAAGGAGAGGAGCGTGGCCGTCTTTACCCTCTTCCACCAGTGAGGACCAGGGGGCGGGAAAGCATATCAACGAAGCGGGGCTGCAAACACAATGGCTGACCCCGCTTCATCACAGTCATACAGGAGGAAGAAGCATGAGCGCTACCAGAATACTGATCGTGGATGACGAACAGCGGATGCGGAAGCTCCTGCGGGATTACATGATCCGCGAGGGCTACAGTGTCCTCGAGGCATCCGGCGGGAAACAGGCCCTGGATCTCTTTTTCAATGAGGAAAATATCGCCCTGATCATCCTGGATGTCATGATGCCCGAGATGGATGGATGGCAGGTCTGTGCCAGGATCCGCGAGACCTCAAAGGTCCCGATCATCATGCTTACCGCCAGGAGCGATGAGCGCGACGAGCTGCGCGGCTTTGACCTGGGCGTCGACGAATATGTCACCAAGCCCTTCAGCCCCCGCACGCTGGCTGCCCGCGTCAATGCCATCCTGCGCAGGACCATGGGGAGCGCTGCGGAAAAACACCTGTCGGCCGGCGGCATCGAGATGGACAAGGCCGCCCACATGGTGACGATCGACGGACAGGCGGTCGACCTCAGCTTCAAGGAATTCGAACTGCTCCAGTACTTTATGGAGAACAACGGCATCGCCCTTTCCCGCGAGCGGATCCTCAACAGTGTCTGGAACTATGACTATTACGGGGACGCCCGCACGATCGACACCCATGTCAAAAAGCTCCGCTCCAAGCTGGGCAGCAAGGCTGCTCTGATCAAGACAGTCTGGGGCATCGGCTACAAGTTCGAGGCATGAAATGATCCTTACAGAGACAGGGGGGGACAGATTGGCCCGACGTCTCTGTCCCGCTATGCCGGAGCAGGACATGCGCGTTCATCAAAGATGAATGTGTCCCGGCACAGGCGTCCGGCGTGAAGCAAGGCTGCCGGACGTCTTATGACTGCATTTAGATGATATGGAAAACAGACAAAACACAAGGCAGCCCCTCCATTCGCTGCGTTCCATGTTCGGGATCCTCTTTTTCCTCATGATGACGGGAACCGTCCTTCTGAGCCTCCTGATCAATACCATCTTTCTGGAACCCTATTACAAGACAGAGCGCAAAAATGCCCTGATCCGCGTCTACCGGGAACTCCAGAACGCTTCCGTGGAGGACCTGCTCGAGACGGATGATTTTGACCTGACTCTGCGGGAATCCCTGCGGCGCAGCAATGTCAGTCTCCTGATCCTGGATTCCAATACCAGGACGGTCAAGGCCTGGTCCGCGGATGAATCCCTCATGGAGGACCGCCTGTACGCGAACCTGTTCGGCATGACCCCCTTCCGGGAGGATGAGGGAAGAGACAGCAGGCCGGGAATCCCTGCGGATGACCTGGAGGAGGGAGAGGATGATTACTACGACGATGAGTATGTGATCACCCAGGTCCTGGAGAAAAAAAATCCCTATTCGATCTATGTGGTGCAGGATCGGTTTACGCGCTCGAACAGCCTGGAAATGTGGGGGAGCCTGGGCGAGGGTAGCTTTTTTTTGCTGCGGTCCCCGCTCGAGGATATACGCGGCAGCGCCATGGCTGCCAACCGCTTTTTCGGATATATCGCGATTATCCTTTCCATTGCCGGAACCATCCTGGCCTGGTGGCTGTCCAGACGTATCACCGACCCCGTCCGGCAGCTGACGGAGATCTCGGTCCGCATGAAAGAACTCGATTTCAGTGCCAAGTACAGGGGAGGAAGCCGGACGGAGCTGGATACGCTGGGCAGAAATATGAATGAGCTGTCCCAGAAGCTGGAGGAGACGATCTCCGCCCTGCGCACGGCCAACAATGACCTGCAGCGCGACCTGGACCGCCGCAACCGTCAGGAGGAGATGCGCCAGGACTTCCTCTCCAACGTGACGCATGAGCTCAAGACACCCATCGCCCTGGTCCGCGGCTACGCCGAGGGGCTCCAGGACGGCATTGCCGACGATCCGGAGAGCCGCGCCTTCTACCTCGAGACCATCCTGGAGGAGTCCGACCGGATGAACACGATCGTCCAGAAGGTCCTGCAGCTCAACCAGCTGGAATTCGGCGACGGCGCTGTCTCCATGGAGCGCTTCGACATCGTCGATATGATCCGGAATTATCTTGAAAACGCGTCCCTCCTCGCCCGCCAGGCCGGTGTGTCCCTGCTCTTTTCCGAGGAGGAGCCCGTCTATGTGTGGGGAGACCCCTTCCTGATCCAGGAAGTCATCCAGAACTACTACAGCAATGCCCTGCACCACGCGGAGGAACCGCCGTCCGCCCTGCCGCAGGGACCCCTGCCGCAGACACCATCCCCGGTCAGCGACGGAAAAGCATATGCAGATGAGACGGCACCCGGAGAGCCGCTCCGCAAGGTGATCGATATCCGCTGTGACCAGCGCGAGGAGCATGTGAGAGTGACCGTCTTCAATACGGGTAAGCCCATTCCCGAGGACGCACTGCCTCATATCTGGGAAAAATTCTACAAGGTGGACAAGGCCAGAACACGGGCCTACGGAGGCTCCGGTGTCGGGCTTTCCATCGTCAAGGCGATCATGGACCTCCACCATCGCGGCTACGGCGCCGAGAACTATGAAAACGGCGTCGCCTTCTGGTTCGAGCTGGACCGGAGCGGCACGGACGATGAACCGGTCACTTGAGTGAACTGCCCGCCGCCTGCGATTGTGCATTGGGGCGGGCATTTTCTGCAGAAACAGGACAGAAGGTCCTGCGGGTGAATCATGATTCGCCCCGGACTGAAATAACAGAGTTAAAAGAGGAGTAAAATGGTAGCGATCATAGATTATGATGCCGGAAATATCAAGAGCGTGGAGAATGCCGTCCGCTATCTGGGGCGGGATGTCCGGGTGACATCGGATCCGGAGACCATCCTGCAGGCTGACCACATCATCCTTCCCGGCGTTGGCGCTTTTGGAGATGCCATGGAGCGGCTTCATGAGCGTAAACTCGTGGAGACCATCCGCGAGGCAGTCGCACTGGACAAGCCCTTTCTGGGAATCTGCCTGGGCCTCCAGCTTCTTTTTGAGGAGAGCGAAGAGAGTCCCGGCGTGCAGGGCCTGTCGATTCTGCCCGGGCGGATCCTGAGGATCCCCGGCGGAGAGGGCCGAAAGGTCCCCCAGATCGGGTGGAATGACCTGACATTTCCCAAACAGAGCCGCCTGCTGGCCGGGATCCCGGAGGGCAGCTTTGTCTATTTTGTCCATTCCTTCTATCTGCAGGCCGGCGATCCCGCGGATGTCGCCGGCAGGACAGAGTACGGTGTCTCCATCGACGCGGCCGTCGAGCGGGGCAATCTCTTTGCCTGCCAGTTCCACCCGGAAAAGAGCGAGCGCGTCGGCATGCAGATCCTTCGGAATTTCCTGGACCTGTGACCACTGCAGCGGATAATATGGCGATCCTGTGATAATGTCCTGCCTCTCGAAGCTTCACGCTCATATGGGCCCAGAATGCAAACACGGGACATGATCACTTCCTTCTTCAGGAGAAAAATATGCTAACGAAAAGAATCATTCCCTGCCTGGATGTCAATCGGGGCAGGGTCGTCAAAGGCGTCAATTTCGTCTCCCTGCGCGACGCGGGAGACCCCGTCGAGGCCGGCGAAGCCTATTCAAAAGCGGGTGCGGACGAGCTGGTCTTTCTCGATATCACCGCGACCAGCGATGCCCGGAACACAGTCGCGGACATGGTCCGCCGCGTGGCGGAGCGCGTCTTCATCCCCTTCACCGTGGGCGGCGGGATCCGCACCGTCGAGGACATGCGCGCCATCCTGCGCGAGGGCGCCGACAAGATCTCCATCAATTCGGCTGCCATCAACCGGCCGGAGCTGATCGCCGAGGGCGCTGAGCGCTTCGGCAGCCAGTGCATCGTCGTCGCCATCGACGCCAGACGCCGGACCTCGGGGGATGGCTGGACCATCTACCGCAGCGGCGGCCGGATCGACACCGGCATCGATGCCGTGGAGTGGGCGGTCCGCGCCCGTGATCTGGGCGCCGGTGAGATCCTGCTCACAAGCATGGACGGCGACGGCACCAAAAACGGCTATGACCTCGAACTGACCCGGGCCATCGCCGATGCCGTGGACATTCCCGTCATTGCCTCCGGCGGCGCAGGCACACTCGAGCACTTCCGCGAGGCCCTCACGGTCGGCGGCGCAGACGCCGCCCTCGCCGCCTCCCTGTTTCACTTCAAGGAGCTGGAGATCCGGGAGGTCAAGGAGTATCTGCATGGCTGCGGGATCCCGGTGAGGCTGTGACCATGCGGTTTTTTGAAAAAGCTGAAAGGAGTTGATCTGCTGCGTCCCCATGACGCATGTTCCATGACGCACGTTCCCATGACGCACATCCCCATGACTCGCTCCAACAGCGCGGCAAACTCTCATTAGAAAACATGAAAGGCATTTTAAAATGGCTTGGTACGATAATCTCTCGAAATTTCGTAATATCAGAAATGTCCCCACGGTCCTGCAGGATACTGCGGACCGGCTCCGCCGGAACAGCGCCGGAAAAAAGGAAAAGGAGGAGCCCGCTCCGCAGGCTGCGCCTGATGCGGCTGAGACACCTGCAGCTGAAACCTCTGCGGCTGCGGCGGACATTCCTTCCGCAGACGAGGTCTTTGCATATTTTCGCCAGATCGCGGCGATCCCGCACGGGTCCTTCCACACAGAGGCAATCAGCGACTATCTGGAGCAGTTTGCCCTGGACCACAGGCTGTCTTACCGCCGGGATCAGATGGGCAATCTGATCATCCGCCGTCCGGGGAGCGCGGGCTGTGAAGACCTGCCTGCGGTCGCCCTGCAGGGACATATTGACATGGTCTGCGAGAAGGAAGCTTCCAACCCGATCGACATGGAAAAGGAAGCCATCACGGTCCTGCAGGACGGTGACTGGCTGCATGCCGACGGGACCACGCTGGGCGGCGACGACGGGATCGCGGTCGCCATCATGCTGGCCCTCCTGGCCGATGATTCGCTCCGCTGCCCGCCGCTTGAATGCGTCTTTACCGTCGACGAGGAGGTCGGTCTTCTCGGGGCGGACGGAATAGATCTGTCCGACCTGCAGAGCCGGCGGATGATCAATCTGGATTCGGAGGATGAGGGCATCATCACGGCCGGCTGCGCGGGCGGCGTCGAGGTAATCTGCACCCTGACCGGAACCCGCCGGGAGAAAAAAGGCAGGGTCCTGTCCCTCTCTGTCGGCGGCCTGCGCGGCGGTCATTCCGGCGTGGCGATCGGCCAGGGGAGGGCGAATGCGGATCTTGTGCTGGCCCGCCTGCTCTACAGGCTTGAATCCTGTGGAAAATACGGGATCGTCAGCTTGAACGGCGGGACACGCGACAACGCAATACCCCGCGATGCCGGCGCCGAGATCATTTTTACCAGGTCGATCTCCACGGATACTGTCCGTCAGACCGTGGAAGAGTTCAGGGAAGCCCTGCAGGCAGAATACAGCGCGACGGATCCGGACCTGCGGATCGATGCGCAGTGGATCACACAGGAAGGCCCCGGCAAGGCCAAAAAAGACCTGCGGCCCGCCTTCACCAGAAAGGACAGCCGCCGCTTTGTCCGCTTTCTGATAACTCTGCCAAACGGGGTGATCGAGTACCTGCCGCAGCAGACGGACGTCCCGCAGACATCGCTCAGCCTCGGGATCGTCAGGAGCATGGCGGACGGGATCCGGACGCATTCACTCGTCCGAAGCTGCATCAATTCCCAGAAGGAGATGCTGGTCGACCGGATCAGATGCCTGGCGGATATGTTTGACGCGAAGATCGATTTCCAGGGCGCCTATCCCGCCTGGGAAAAGATCGAACACTCACAGTTCAGAGACCTTGCCGCGGATGTGTACGAAAAGCTCACCGGTGTTAAGGCGGAGGTCCAGGTCATCCACGGAGGCCTGGAGTGCGGCCTTCTGGCGGCCAAGGTCCCCGGTCTCGACTGTATCTCCATCGGACCGGTCATGCAGGGCGTCCACACACCTGCGGAGAGGCTCTCTATTTCGTCCAGCAGGCGTGTCTACGGCTATGTGCGGGAGATCCTCGCGGAGTGCGCCGAAACGCCGCAGGCGCGGCCTGAGGCGGCTCAGAAGACAGCTGAAGCGGCGGAAGAACCGGAGATAACCGAAGACACAGGTATGGCAGCTGAGGCGGCTGAGACATCCGAAGCGCAGGTCTCAGCGGAAGCCGCCCAGGACCAGAATACAGCCGCAGCCGCCCCGGATCAGACCACAGCCGCAGCCGCTCCGGACGAACAGGCGGATGCCGCGGATCAGACCGCAGCGGCAGCCGCCCCGGGCGAACAGGCGGACACCGCGGCAAAACAGTTATAATGCAGGTATAAAAGCAGGAATTCAGCAGGAATAAAAGTAGGAATTCTGCAGGGATAAAAACAGGAAATTCAGCAGGAATAAAAAAGGAATTCTGCAAGAATAAAAGCAGGAGAGGGAGCAGACATCATGGCAGCGATCAGCGGAGACTGGCTGGAGGCACTCCGGCCGGAGTTTTCCAAGCCCTACTACAGAGATTTGTTCAGCTTTGTCCAGGAGGAGTACCGGACGCGGACCATCTATCCGCCCGCTTCCGACCTGTTCAATGCCCTGCATGAGACGCCGCTCGGCAGTGTGCGTGTCGTGATCCTGGGCCAGGACCCTTATCACGGGGAGGGGCAGGCGCACGGCATGTGCTTCTCCGTCCGGCCCGGCTGCCCGGCTCCGCCCTCGCTGGTGAACATCTACCGGGAGCTCCACGACGATCTGGGCTGCTATGAGCCCGACAACGGGTATCTTCTCAAGTGGGCAAGGCAGGGCGTCCTGCTGCTCAACACGGTCCTGACCGTGCGGGCACATGAGGCCAATTCCCACCGCGGACACGGCTGGGAGACCTTCACCGACGCCATTCTGCGGACCGTGAGCGAGCAGGACAGGCCGATCGTCTACATGCTCTGGGGCAGTCCCGCTCAGGCCAAGGCGTCTCTTCTCCACAATCCCCGCCACCTGATCCTGCGGGCACCCCATCCCAGCCCCCTGTCGGCCTACCGCGGCTTTTTCGGCTGCCGCCACTTCAGCAAGTGCAATGCCTTTCTGGAAAAGAACGGCCTGCCGCCCATTGACTGGCAGATCGAGAACCTGGCGAGGTGACGTTATTCTTTTTCGTTGACGAATGCCCTGCATCTCTTTAAAATAGTTTCGTTGAGTAAAGTGATAAAGCTCCGGGCATCGAAGCAATCCCGCAGTCTTGACCGGTATGCAAAAAAAGATGCCCGCAGGCACCATGGAGGAAAGCAGTATGAACAAAACCCCCTATGTGACCCGTGAAAAAGCCGAGGAGATCGCCCAGCAGTTTCCCACCCCTTTCTATCTCTACGATGAGAAGGGGATCCGCGATAATGCGCAGGCGGTTAAAGAGGCCTTTGCCTGGAATCCCGGCTTTCGTGAATATTTTGCCGTCAAAGCCACACCCAATCCCTATATCATGGATATTTTCCGCGACTACGGATTCGGTTTTGACTGCTCCTCCATGGCGGAGCTGATGCTCTCCAATGCTGTCGGCGCAAAGGGCCATGAAATCATGTTCTCCTCCAACGACACGCCCGCGGAGGAATATGCCTACGCGGCAAAGCTGGGCGCCGTCATCAATCTGGACGACATCACCCACATCCCCTTCCTGGAGAAGATCCTGGACGGACAGTTCCCCGAGACCATGTCCCTTCGCTACAATCCGGGCGGTGTCTTCCAGATGGCCAACGGGATCATGGACAATCCCGGAGACTCCAAATACGGCTTTACCAAAGCCCAGCTCTTCGAGGGCTACCGGATCCTGCGCGACAAGGGCGTCAAGCACTTCGGCCTGCACGCCTTCCTGGCCAGCAATACGGTCACCAACGACTATTATCCGGAGCTGGCCGGCCGCCTCTTCAAGCTGGCCGCGGAGATCAAGAATGAACTCGGCATCCACTTTGCCTTCATCAACCTCTCCGGCGGTGTGGGGATCCCCTACCGCAAGAGCGAGGTGCCCAATGACATCCGCGTGATCGGAGAGGGCGTCCGCGAGAAATACGAGCGCTTCCTGGTTCCCGAGGGCATGGGCGATGTGGCCATCTACACCGAGATGGGCCGCTTCATGCTGGCGCCCTACGGGGCCCTGGTGACCCGCGCCATCCACTCCAAGCACATCTACAAGGAGTATATCGGCGTCGACGCCTGCGCGGCCAACCTCATGCGCCCCGCCATGTACGGCGCCTACCACCACATCACGGTCCTGGGCAAGGAGGACGCCATCTGCGACCACACCTATGACGTGGTCGGCTCTCTGTGTGAGAACAACGACAAGTTCGCCGTGGACAGAGAACTCCCCCAGATCGACCGCGGAGACCTGCTCTTTATCCACGATGCGGGCGCGCACGGCTTTGCCATGGGCTATAATTACAACGGTCGCCTGTGGAGCGCCGAGCTCCTGCTGAAGACAGACGGTTCTGTCCAGCAGATCCGCAGGCCCCAGACGCCGCAGGACTATTTCGCGACCCTGGACCAGACGCCCTACTACGCCAGGATGTTCGGCGAGTGATCGTGCGGATCGCAGCGGGGAAAGGCTGACAGCAAATGGATACAAAATACTTTTTTTTCGATATAGACGGCACACTGACAGACCGGTCCACGGGCCTGATCGTTCCCTCGGCCCGCGAGGCCCTGAACAGACTGCGTGAAGCGGGGCATTTTGTGGCCATCAATACAGGACGCGCCCACTACAAAGCCCGCGGCTTCTTTGATGAGAACGGCTTCGACAACATGGTCTGCAACGGCGGCATGGGCATCGTGATCGGCAAAAAGCTTGTGGAGAACCGGCCGCTTGACTACGAAAAAGCCCTCTGGCTCTACCGCTACTGCCTGGATCACGGGATCGGGGTTCTGGCTGCCATGGAGGACTCGCAGAAGGTCTGGGCGCGGGACTTTACCTTCTATGACCAGGTCGGCATCCGGCGCGAGCCCACCACCTACATCATTGACCCGGACTTCGACCCGGCTGACTACGACACCATCTACAAGCTCTACACGGCGACGACCGTGGCGCAGAGAGAAAGCCTTCCCTTCCCGGAGGAGCTGGGCTATGTCAATTTCGAGCCGGACTACACCATTGTCCAGCACGACGACAAGCGGGCCGGCATCTACCGCATGCTGGAGCTGACCGGAGGAAGCCCGGAGGACGTCGTGGTCTTCGGCGACGATACCAATGACCTGGATATGTTCTGCCCCGAATTTTACAGTGTCGCCATGGGGAACGGCCATCCGGCCCTCAAAGAGGCGGCAGATGAAGTCGCGCCGGCCAATATCAATGACGGGATCTACCGCGTCTGTGAGGCACACGGCTGGTTTGAAAAGGTGTAAGGCAGCTTTATGCAGGCCTGAGGGAACAGATGGTTTTACGAAAACTGGCGGAGGCAGACATAGACTGAGATGAAAGAACGCCTGGAACAGCAGCTCGACTTTGCCCTGGAGATCGATAAGGAGAAAAATATTTTCCGTCAGACGCATCTGTCCGGGCACGGGAGGAACGAGAATGACGCGGAGCACGCCTGGCACATGGCCATCATGGCCTGGCTTCTGCGCGAGTATGCAAACGAAGAGGTGGACATCACCCGAGTCATGCTCATGTGCCTGATCCACGACATCGTCGAGATCGATGCCGGCGACACCTACGCCTATGACACCGAAGGCCTGGCGACCCAGAAGGCCCGCGAGGACGCGGCCAAGGAGCGGATCTATTCACTCCTTCCGCAGGACCAGAAGGACCAGCTCATCGCCCTCTTCGATGAGTTCGAGGCCTGCGAGACAGCGGAATCCAGGTTCGCGCACGCCATGGACAACCTCCAGCCCCTCCTGCTCAACAATGCCAACGGGGGCGGGGACTGGCGCGAACACCGGGTCACGGCTGCCCAGGTCTACGGCCGCCAGGGCAAGACCCGCATGGGGTCCGAGACCCTCTATCAGGTCACGGACCGGATCATTCAGAAGAACATCGCTGCGGGCAATATCCTGTCCGGGGATGAAACAGAAGACCGGCAAAATACCGGCAGGTAGGGAGATAACCTGCGGAAAACAGCCATATCACGACGGGTTAGCTTCATACAGATGGGGCTAACCCTGTTTCATATACATACTGTTCGACGGGCAGCCTGCCGGTCAAATAAGACCTTTCATCCATCAGATCCGTTTCGCAAAAAGGAACATGGATCCATACCACAAACGAGACAAGAAAACGATGAGCAATAATGAAAAACAAAAAGCCGCCGAAGAGATCTCGGCGCTCTATGAAACGGTAACAAGGCTCCGCGCGGAGGACGGCTGTCCCTGGGACAGGGCGCAGACGCATGTCAGCCTCAAGGCGGCCTGCATCGAAGAAGCCGCCGAAGTGATCGGCGGCATCAATATCCTGACGGAGACAGGGGACAGCAGGAGCCTCTGCGAGGAACTCGGCGACCTGCTCCTGCAGGTCATGATGCACGCGAGTATCGCCGAGGAGGAGGGGATTTTTTCCCTGTCCGACGTGATCCGGGGCATCAATGAAAAGATGATCCGCCGCCACCCGCATGTCTTTGGGCAGGATGGGCAGGACGCGGCCGCGAAGGAGAATATACCTGTCAGCTGGAAACAGATCAAGGCCGCGGAGAAAAAAGGCCGCGAGTGGGAGGAACCCTATCTCTTCGAGGCGTTTACAGAGGCCGAGAGCCTGATCGGGACAGCCAGAAACCGGAAACTGGAGAACAAAAGTGCTCCGGCATAAACAGAAAGAAGGACGAGGATGTCGGTGTTTCCACTGATGCAGGTCATTGATGATAAACAATTTCTTGTGGTCGGTTACGGCGGGATCGCGCAGAGAAAGATCCGCCTGATCCGGCAGTTCACGGACAGGGTCACGGTCCTGACAGACTGTGGCGGACAGGACTGCATAGCAGAAGGCGAAGACAAGACCGGGTGTGCAGAGAGCGAAGACGGGCGAGGCCGCCAGGGAAGCAAAGGGGACCCCGCCGGCAGCTTTCAGATCCTCCGAAGGAAGTTCACGCCGGAGGATCTGTCCGGGGTCGACTTCTGCATCGCCTCCACGGATGATCCGATCCGCAATCACCGGATCGCTTCTCTTTGCCGCGAGGCGGGCATCCAGGTCAATGTTCCGGACGCCCCTTCCCTGTGCACCTTCTTCCTGCCGGCTGTCGTGAAGAGGGGAGACCTGACCATTGCCTTTTCGACCGATGGCAAAAGCCCGGCCCTGGCCGCATATCTGCGCAGAAATGCAGAAGAGAATCTGCCTGACCGGGTGGAGGAGATCCTCGACAGAATGGGAGACCTGCGTGTTCAGGCGCGGCGGGGCCTGGAGAATTCGGCTGCGAGAAGGAAACTCTATCATATCCTTCTTACAGAGATGCTCTCGGGCAGATTGGAGCCCGATGAAAGAACAGTCCACAGCCGGGCGCAGCGCTGGATCGAGGAGATAAATGCGACGCGAATTACAAAGTGACGGAGTGACGGATGCGGCGGCGGAATGAGCCGCTGACTGATGGAGTTTGAAGCACACTGACTGATACGGTTGATGATGACTGATATGCTCAACAACCTGTTGACCGGCATGAAAAGGAGCTTCCGGGATGAATCTTCTCACATATTGCATGATTGCCTGCGGCAGTCTGATCATGGTCTACAATATTTATCGATACGGCTGCTTTCTGAAGGATGGGACGATCGCCGGTCTTTTGTCTGCCGGCAGGGCGATCCTGTATACGCCCTTTGTCCTGCTGGTGCTCTTCCTGATCGGATATATCTGGGTCGGCTTTTTCGGAAAGCCCGATGTCATGGTCGGCAGTATTCTTTTTGGCGGCAGTATTTTTGTATTGCTGACCATCCGGCTCCTGGTCTATGTCGTCAAACGTATTCGTGAAAATCTCGCCCTGGAGGAGGCTCTGGAGACAGCCCGCGCGGCCAGTGAAGCAAAATCCGCTTTTCTTTCCAATATGTCTCACGATATCCGGACGCCCATGAACGCGATCATCGGATTCACCGGTCTGGCAAAAAACGAAGAGGATCCGGCGGCCGTGCGGTCCTACCTGGATAAGATCGAACACTCCGGCCGCCACCTGCTGGATCTGATCAATGATGTTCTGGAGATGAGCCGGATCGAGAGCGGCAAAATGGAGCTGCATGAGACGCCCGGCGACCTGCTGATGATCCTGAACGAGGTGCATGAGCTGTTCGAGCTGCAGATGGAAGAGAAGGGGATCAAATACACGGTTGAGCCGGTCAATCTTCAAAACCGCTATGTCTTTTTTGATGAGGCGAGGCTGATGAGGGTCATGCTCAACCTGATCAGCAATGCCTGTAAATTTACGCCGGAAGGTGGAGAGGTCACGGTCACGCTCGAACAAGAACAGCCCGCTGCCTCGCCGGATACTGTACAGGCGGACGCGGAGCCGGCAGAGAGAAGGGACGCAGCCTTCTACCGGATCCGGGTCCGGGACAACGGGATCGGCATGGATCCCGGCTTTGCGGCCCATGTTTTTGAAGCCTTTGAGCGGGAGCGCAGTTCTACTGTCAGCGGCATCCAGGGGACCGGGCTCGGAATGGCGATCACAAAAAAGATCCTGGATCTCATGGGAGGCGCGATCACCGTCGACACTGCGCCGGGATGTGGAACGACCTTTACCGTGCGGCTGCGCCTCCGCACAGCGGCTCATCAGGGGCAGGAGATGGATCAACAGAATACGGCCGGAGAGCCCGGCGAGAGCGCGATCCTCTGTCCACAGGGGCTGACAGAGGGCTTTGCGGGCGTCCGGGTCCTGGTCGTCGACGATATGGAGGTCAACCGTGAGATTGCCTGCCTCCTGCTGGAGCAGATGGGATTTGTCTGTGAGACGGCCGTGAACGGAAAAGAGGCGGTGAACCTCGTCGCCGCATCGGCCCACTGTACCTATCGATGCATCCTCATGGACATCCAGATGCCGGAAATGGACGGCTATGCGGCCACAAGGGCGATCCGGGCCATGCAGGCACCTTATCCGGCCAGGATCCCGGTCATCGCCATGTCTGCCAATGCCTTTACAGAAGATGTCAGGGCCTCCGTAGAGGCGGGGATGAATGCCCATATCGCCAAGCCGATCGACCTGGCGGCCCTGCAAAAGACCCTGGAGGAGGTGCTTTTACAGGGGTGAATGATGGATCGGGTGTCCCGGAACGGGTCTGCATCTATCAAATTGTGTGAAAGATGTGAAAAATGTCTAAATAATTACAACTTTGTTACATATTAAGTTGAAAATATGAATTGTTTCCTATATAATTGGATAGTTGTAATATCCTTGCAGAAGGGAGCGATTCTATTTGAAAAACAGTAAATGCAGGATCGGACGTAAAACACAGGCGGCCCGGCGCATTGCCGGCCTGCTGGTGAGCGGGACCCTTGCGGGAACCCTCGCGGCGGGCGGTGCCGGCGCAGTCACTGCGACAGCAGCGACATGGGGTGAGAACGCCGATTATATTTTTGAATATCTGACCCAGGAGCTTGGCTATACGGAGGCGGCAGCCTGCGGGATCATGGCCAATATCCGCTGTGAATCCACCTTTAACCCGCACGCCTGGAATGCAGGCGGCGGCAGCTACGGCCTCTGTCAGTGGACGGGCGGCCGCTATGGCCGTCTTCAGAGCTGGTGCCGGTCCAACGGCTATGACTATACGACCATCGATGGTCAGCTGGCCTATCTTGAGTACGAGCTGAACAGCCACTATCCCGGTGTGGAAGCCTACCTGCGGTCTGTGGAGAACACGCAGGACGGCGCCTACAATGCCGGACAGTACTATTGCTATCACTTCGAAGCCCCCGCCAGCCGCGGGAGCGTCTCCGTCTACCGCGGCGGTCTCGCCAGCGGAACATTCTGGGATTCCTATCGCCCCGCCGAATGGTACCAGGTCGACGGCATTTGGCACTACATCTTGCGCGACGGATCCTATCAGACAGACTGGCTCACCATCGAAGATGAGACCTTTTTCTTTGACAATGACGGCAACCGCATCAGCGGCTGGCGCACCGTAGACGGTGAGCGCTATTATTTTGACGAAGACGGCGTCATGACCACCGGCTGGAAAAAGATCGACGGCCGCAGCTACTACTTCGGCGAGGACGGAAGTCTGATCACCGGTGTTCTTCGCGACGGCGAAGACTGGTACCTGCTCGATGACTACGGCAACGTCCAGGCATCCGCCGCCATGAAGGAATTTGCGCCTGTGTGGATCGCCTCCGCGGCAGAAGAGTCTGCGCAGGAGGAGACGGCCCTTGCTTCCGCGGAAGCTGAAAGCGCGGAAGATATGGCGGAAGACAGCGAAGTTCAGAATGAGACCTCTGCTGCTTCTTCTGAGAATTCTCCCGCAGAGGATAAGGCGCAGGCGGCAGCTGCACAGGAGGAAACCGATTCTGCCTCCGTACAGGAAGCGGATCCACAGCCCGCGGTCTCTGCACCCATTCTCTTCGCGCTTGGTTCTGCGCAGAAGAAGGAGGAAGGCGCCGGCGCACCCCTTTCCCTGCTGACAGCATCTGCCGTCCAGGAGGAGGAAGCAGACGGAGACACGCAGGAAGAAGAAAAGCTTTCCTCTGTTGAACAGCTGCTGCGCGCGGCTGAGCAGGCGGAAGAGACGCAGGAAACACCTGAGGATGACTACCTCGCAGCGGCGCAGTCCATGCAGGCAGCTGCCATGTCGGCGGATGAAGACGCCTCCGGTGATGAGGATGCCTCCGGCGGTCTTCCGGCAGGCCTTCCCGGGGATTCCATGAAGGGTCTGACCCTGGCACTTCCGGAATTCAAAGAGAATCCCCTTGTCTCAGAGGAGCATCCCGCTCTGGCTGCAGCTGTGCAGGAAGAGCAGGCCGCAGAAGATGAGGAGGACGCCGAAGAGGTGCCCGGCCCTGTCTGGACTGCTGAACCGGCGCAGGAAACAGAAGAGGACACCGCCGGCGCTGACACCGAAGACACCGACGCAGATACCGAAGACAGCGATGCTGACACGGAGAGCGGTGATGTGAAGGAGAGCGATCCAGAGTCCGGATCTGAAAAGGCTGACGCGGACGACGCGGAAGCCGGATCCGATCAGGAAGACGAAACAGAAGAATCTGACGGCGGCAGCACGGAAGACAATGCTGCGGACGAAAAAGATTCTGCAGACAAGGACACGGAAAAAGAAGAGAAGGATTCTTCCGGGAAGGATGAGACTGCTGATGCAGGCGGGACTTCCGACCAGGCGGATCAGTCTGAGGAAGATGAGAATCATTCCGAAGATGGAGAGGCAGCTGAAGATAGTAATATGACCTCTGATCAGGAAAACTCCGATAAAGAGACATCCGGTAAAGAAGCAACTGATAAAGAAGCATCTGATGAAGAAACATCCGATGAAGATGAGAAAAAGGATGAGGATCAGGAGATCAGGATCATCACCGATGTAGAGGACGACGAGGAGAATCAGGTGATCTCATCTGCGCAATCCGACGGTGATGAGGACGAGCCGTCGATCTCGCTCCACAATGCAGAAGATTTCCTGTCTGAACTTGGGGAAAAAGATCTGGAGGATACGGACAAACTACTCAGACAGCTTCGGGAAGAGGATGTTCTCCGTGCTGAGTCCGGATCCGGAGATGATATCACGGAGCAAGTGAAGGTCTCTGTGGAACAGGATGAAGATGATGAGCGGCTCTACGTCATCACCTTCTCTGTGGAACATAAGGGAGAAACTACAGAACTGTCGATCGAGCATCATTTTGAGGAGGACAGGAGATGAAATGGCATAAATTCTTTGCATAGGCGACGGTCTGCTGCTTTGTGATGACCATGATCACCGGCTATGAAAGAAGATAAGACGCATATAAAAAGCGGACCGGCGTAAAAGACATCCATGCCGGGAAAACCGAGCCGGTAAATATGTATGATTATAAAAGAGAACAGGAGGGAAACCCCTGTTCTCTTTTATTGTGAATAGCCTTCATTTTTGGTGCATATGTATATATATTGTTTCACGGAAGCATTTTTATTATAACCGTTGACAATAACAGCAGTCTGTGCTATATAAACCGTTAGTTAGGGAACTAATATTTATCCACATATTGTGGGCAATTTATGCAGGGCTTATGCAAAAATCTTATAGGATGACTGTTTATAAGTTCCTGCGGCTGTACCTGGCAGCTGTTCAGATCCATTCGGAAACCTGGTTTATTCCACTGCCGGATGTGTTCTTCCATCACGTACAGCGGTGATGCACCCCGCCTGTCCCTTGTTTCCTTCACGCTGGCACCTGGAGAAGACATCGGCAGCTGCGGGGTGCATTTGTGTGTGTGGCGCAGGGCCGGAGAAGCCACCGTGATCTTACCGGACAGGCAGCCCCGCCGCCCGATGTAGCATGTGCAGCAGTATAGCGGCCGGCTGCTTCGTGCCATATAGGGACAGTTTCTTTAGAAGCTGTCTTTTTTTGTGATAGCTTTTTTTGTGATAGCTTTTTTTGTTATAATTTGTATGAAATATAAGTGATTTACCGTATTTTCTGTGGAGGTGGATATGCGGATTCTGATCGCGGAGGATGAGCGGGATCTGAACGGGATCCTGGTGACAAAACTGACGGACGCGGGCTACAGTGTCGACAGCTGCATGGACGGGACGGATGCGGACCTGTTTCTGAGCACGGCGGAATACGACCTGGCGATCCTGGATATCATGATGCCCGGCATGGACGGCTTTCAGGTTCTGCAGAGGCTCCGCAGCAGCGGACACCACACGCCGGTGCTGTTCCTGACCGCCCGGGATTCCATTGAAGACCGTGTGCGCGGCCTGGATTCAGGTGCCAATGACTACCTGGTCAAGCCCTTTTCGCTGGACGAGCTGATGGCGCGCGTGCGGGTCCTGACGCGCACAGCCCACGGCGGCAGCCGGAACATTCTGGAAATCGATGACCTGACCCTGGACATCGGAAGCCGCGAAGTCACGCGCGGCGGAAAAAGAATCTCCCTGTCCGCGAAGGAATACCAGCTTCTGGCCTATCTGATGCACAACCAGGGGATCGTCCTGAGCCGTGAAAAGATCGAGAACCACATCTGGAACTTCGATTATGAGGGCGGGACCAACGTCGTCGATGTCTATATCAGTTACCTGCGCAAAAAGATCGACGGCGGTCAGGCCCGGAAGCTGATCCACACGGTCAGAGGTGTCGGCTACGTCATGCGCGCGGAATGAGCAATGAGCTGAACAGGCGGCCTTGATAAGCCACGAGCATGCACCGGTGTTTTTTCAACATGAAAGGTAAGTATGAAACGAAGACGCTCAATCACAGTCAGGATCGCAGTCTGGTTTACCTTTATCCTGGTCGTCCTGGTGCTGTTGACCTATCTGGTCTTCCGGATCGTCAGCGCCTCCATTCTGCAGAAAACCGTGAGAGGCTATCTGATGGGCTCTGTCAACGAAAACTCTGACAAGATCGGCTATCTCACCGATGCACAGCGCCAGCAGAATACAGACCGGGACAATGTATATATTCAGTACGGGGACGGATGGCTCGAGATCGACGATGACTATCTCGATGTGATCGACGATGTCCAGACCGCTCTGTACACGTCGGACGGCAGGATGCTCTACGGCAAGAACCCGATCTCCAGAGAAATGGAGGGGGAGGAGTTTACCGGTACCCGCGTCTACCGCTACAGAGCCGGGGATAACACCCGCTACTACGTCTATGACCGGAAGCTGACCGGGGAGGGCAAGACCGATCTCTGGCTCCGGGGCGTCGTATCACTCTCCGCGGAAGAAATGCAGCTGGTCGATATTTTCCATACCGCGATCTTTTTTTTCCCGGTCCTCATCATTATCGGAATCGCTGGCAGCTGGATCACGGCCAGAAGGGGCCTGATGCCGGTCCGCAGGATCGAACAGACCGCCATGTCCATCACCAAGGAGACGGACCTGGCCCGGCGCATCCGGCTGGATGACCTGGATACGGAGTTATTCGACCTGGGAGTCGCCTTCAACGGAATGCTGGACAGGCTCGAACACGCTTTCGCGACAGAGCAGCAGTTCACCTCGGATGCCTCCCACGAGCTGAGAACACCCATGACGGTCATCCAGGCACAGACCGAGCTGGCACTGGAGCAGGAGAGGAGCCCGGAGGAATACCGGCGCGCCCTTCAAGTGATCAGGCGACAGTCCGGGCGCATGAATGCCCTCATTACATCCATGCTGGACTACACGCGCCTGGAAATGAGACCGGAGAATTATCCTCTGGAACCGATGGATCTGACACAGACCATCCGGGCCTGTGTGGCAGACCTGGAGATCATGAAGGGGCCTGACCTCGAACTGACGACTGCTATCGAGGATGGGATCCGTATACAGGGCAACCTGATCCTGGTCGAACGGGCTGTTCAGAATGTCCTCGACAATGCGAGAAAATACGGCGGGCCGGTTCCGGCCATCCATGTTGCTCTGGGAATGGAGATAAATCGTCAGACAAAAGCCACGGAGGCCGTCTGTGCGGTCACCGATCACGGCCCCGGCATATCCCGCGACGAGCAGGAGAGGATCTTCGAGCGCTTCTACCGCGCAGACCCGTCCAGAAGCTCCGCGAAGGGCATCCCCGGCGCAGGCCTCGGGCTGTCCATGGTCCGGAAGATCATGGATCTCCACGGGGGAAGGGTCACACTGGAAAGTGCACCCGGCCAGGGCAGCACCTTCCGCCTGCACTTTCCGGTCTCGGAGGAGTCAAGCGATACAAATGAATCGGTGGATTAGAGAATTGAGCACAGAAGCTCAAAAATATTATTGTGCTGTTTTAAAATGGACAGCCCTGCAGACAGGCTGCCCATTTTTTATGCAATTAATTAAAATTAATGATGTTTTCTAAGAATTCTTTAATCTTTTGTGTGTATTCTGTGAACAGAGCAGGAGAGAAAGCAGGAGGAAATCGGGATGCATATAAAAATGAGCAGTTCAACGATGAAGGGACTCGCAGCCATCCTGACCATTGCATGTATCGGAGGCGGAACTGTCTATGCGGGATCTGTCGTCAGTAAAAACAACCTGATCGGCGAGGGTGCCGCAGAGGAATTCGCGATCCTGGATGCAGATATCACCTGGGATGAAGTCTCCAGCCTGCACACTTATCTGGAGAGAGATAAGGGCAGATATGTCTATGATATTGAGTTTCACGCCGGCCAGGCCAAATATGAATACGAGATCCTTGCAGAGGACGGCTCTGTCCTGGACAAGGAGGTAAAGACCAGCGGGACAAGGACGGCAGCTGAGCAGACAGACAGCCGACAGAAGGAGAAAACGGACCTGCAGGCCGCCGATACCGCCTCCGGTCAGGATACCGGAAATGCAGCGCCTGCCGCACCACAGACAGAATCGAAGCCCCGTTATCTCAGCGTAGATGAGGCAAAAAAGATCGCTCTCGACCACGCCGGACTGACGGAAGGCCAGGTCAGGTTCTCCACCGCTAAATTCGATGATGATGACAGCGAAGGTGAGGAATACGAGATCGAGTTCTACAGCGGTAATACAGAATATGAATACGAGATCGACGCCAGGACAGGTGACATCCGCGACTTTTCCAAAGAAGTTGATGATGATTGAAGACGTACAAGTTGATGATGATGACGATCGAAGACGCGCAACATGTAAAAACCGGACAACCCGTCCGATAACCCGTTCACGAAGTCAAAAATACAGTTTTCGCAAAGGAGGGACGAGATGAGCATCTTTAATGGCATCTTTACCGAATCTATTGCTCATCTATTCGTTAAAGATGCCTTTTGCGAATAATTGCAGGTCACCGGAGAGTCCCCTCTCTCAGGGATTTATGGAATCCTTCGCCGAAATCCTGCTTCTGAATAACTGCAGAGACAGGTAAAATATTTAATGACTATATGGACGCAGAAAACACCGGAAGCCTTCCTCATGGAAAGCATCCGGTGTTTTTTTAATGACTATTTTTGTTTACTGTAAGGGGGTTACTGCCATGTATGTACTTTGATGTGTGTACTGCGACAGGCAGCCGATTTGTTTACCTTTGAAGGCCTGATGTCAGTCTTCGATGATCCTCGTTGCCCAGACGGCATTCCGGTTGCCGATCTCTGTCGCGATGATGCCGCGGTCTTCGCTGTAGGCCTCGATCGTCATGCCGTCTCCTGCATACATGGCGACGTGGTAGACGTATCCGTTCTCCGCGAAAAAGATCAGGTCGCCGGGTGCTGCATCGCTGATCGGGATCTGGGTCCCGAACCTGGACTGGTCGTCCGCCACGCGGGGGATCTCATATCCGAACATGGAATACAGGGTCTTGACAAAGCCCGAGCAGTCCGCGCCGTAGGTCAGGGAGTTGCCGCCCCAGACATAGGGGTTGCCGATGCACTCTGCCGCGATCTCCACGATTTCCGAACGTATGTTGTTGTAGGCGACGCCGTCATGTACAGAGTTGAGTGTATAGTACAGGGCGGCATTATTAGACGGCTCAACGTACTCGACGGCCGTCTCCATATCCGCCTCACCGCGCTCCTGGACGATCTTTTTGCCGGCGCTCCCGGTCGTCAGATCCACCAGGGGTGTAAAACCGCGCACATTGCCGGATTCCACATAAGCCCATTTGTCATCGGTCTGCATCAGCACATAGCAGAGGTCTCCCTGCGTCATGTGGCCGATCTCACGCGCGTTCTCTGACATTTCCTCCAGGATCGGCGCGTCTGTCTCGGCGACGGCATACTGCTTGTCGACGACTGTGGATTTGGTCGTGGCGCGCTTGTAGGAATAAGCGGAATTCTCTCCCGCCGGAATGGTCTCGCTGGCAAAGGTCAGCACTTCATAGGCACTGGGTTCAGGCTCGCCGGAGAGCTCCGCAAGCTCCTTCAGTTTCTGCTGCAGATCATCCAGCATGATCCGGGCGGCATTGTCGCGCAGGACCGATGTGTTTTTGATAAATCCGCGGACAGTACCGGACTCCACGTACAGCCAGCCGTCCTTCTCTTCACTCAGGATATAGAGGGCGTCATTTTCGGAAAGAACGCCGACCTGGCGCGATGCGCTCTTCATCTCTTCGTGGATGCCCTGCGTGACAGTAGAGAATGCGAGATTCTTGTCCACCGTATAGAAACGAAAATCGTCGCGCACGATGGAGAGGCCGGAAACGATATTCTGGTTGGCGATCAGCTGGTCGTTCGTACCTGTGTAGTTTAAGGCCTGCTGATAGCCGGTCGGCACCTCGCCGGGGTTCAATACAGTTTCCCGGTCCTTCAGGGTCCCGGCTTTTCTGGTATTGGACGGTGTAACCGGCGTCTGCGGCTGATAAGGTACATATGCGGGAACATTCAGGCCCGGCTGATTGGGCTGCTGTACAGCATTTGGATCCTGTGCCGCAGGCTGATCGGTCGTGTTATTTCCGTTCTCATAACCCGGGGTGATTTCTACTGTGGTTTTGTTTCCGTCCTGGGCGTCGCCTGAAGATGTATCTGCTGTATTACCGGAGGTAGCCCCGGTATTCCCTGTTGCAGGATCTACCTGTGTGGAAGAGCCGGTACCGGAATTACCTCCGGTTGTACTGCCGGAACCTCCATCAGTGGTGTCCCCGCTACCTGACCCGGTTCCACCGCCGGAGCTGCCTTCACCTCCGGTCTGGGAACCGCCTTCGCTGCCGGTTCCGGATCCGGTTTCGCCGGTTCCGGAACCGGAGCCGCCTTCACCGCCGCCTTCACCGCTGCCTTCACCACTGCCGCCCGGGGTCTCGCCGCCGCCGGTATCACCGCTGCCGGAACCGGTGTCACCACCGCTGTCCCCGCCTTGATCACTGCCGCCGGTTCCACCGCTGCCTTCGTTTCCGCTGCCGGAACCGCTCTCACTGCCGCCGGATGATTCCTGGCCGCCGCTGTTTCCGGATCCGCCGCCTTCTGCATTTTCTCCACCGGTACCATCGCCAGAGTTCGGTGCCGAACTTGTCAGGGCAGAATTGTTGCCGCCTGTATCTTCCGCACCCATGACAGTGATGATGGGCGACGACAGAGATACTGCAGCGGACAGGGCCAGTGCAGTAAAGCAAATACCGGTCTTTTTCAACAGTTCAATTCGTTTCAATGCTCTGTTTCCTCCCGCAGTTCATGTGGACACTGCGTATGATGAGTAGATGGGTGTTTATCCGTTCTTCTGTTCAAAATTATCAATGAGCTGCGTGAGCAGCTTTACGGTCCCGTCGATGCCCAGCAGAGAGGAATCGATGGACATGTCGTAGGTATCCGCCCGGCCCCATTTGCCGGAGGCATAATAGTTGTAATAGCTCTGCCTCTGACGGTCGATCCTGGCTATGAAGTCAGTGATCTTTTTGCCGCTCTGCTCCTGGTCCTTGTATTCAGGATAGTTGCGGACGCGGCCGGCCCTGAACTCCTCGGAGGCGTGGATAAAGACGCTGATCACATCATTGCGCTCAGAGAGAGCTTCGTCGGCACAGCGGCCGATGAAGATGCAGGGGCCCTCTTCCGCCAGGGATTTGATCGTCTCAAACTGGGCGAGAAAGACCTTCTGGCTCAGGGGCATATCGGTAAAGGCTGCTGCGGCACCGTGGCCGAAGGAATAGGTATCCATGACCAGATTGTACAGGAAGGAACTGGTCGGGCGCTCATCTTCGCGCTGGATGATCTCCTTGCAGAAGCCGCTGTCCTTGGCGACATGGGCCACGAGGTCTCTGTCATAGCATTTGATCCCGTAGTGGTCCGCAAGCTTCTGGCCAATCTCACGACCCCCTGAACCATATTGTCTGCCTATCGTTAAAATCGTCTTCATAACCTGTTACTCTCCTGTATTCACATCATGTTGAAAAATACATTTTATGCTGAAAAATGATTGTTTTCAGAAATCTGCTTTACATTATATTATTCCACGAAAAAAAAATCAAATCACTTTCGAATTGTCAAGCCGTATGATCGATATGATGTAACTGTTCACCGTATTGGAACAGGGAATCATCGACGGTTATCTGCATCTGGGCAGGTCATGCACCTGACCAGGTCATGCACCTGACCGGTTCCGCAGTGTCTGCAGGATCTTTTCAAAGTAGGCCGGCATGGGGGCTTCCGTCTCAATATACTGTCCGGTAGACGGGTGGATAAAGCCGAGTGTCCGGGCGTGCAGGCACTGCCCCTGTGTGGCAAAGGGAGATTTTTTCCGGCTACCGTAGACGGCGTCACCCAGCAGGGGATGGTGGCAATGGGACAGGTGGACGCGGATCTGATGGGTCCGTCCCGTCTCCAGCCGGCACTCGACGTAGGTGTAGTCGCCAAAGCGCTCCAGGACCTGTACGTGGGTCACGGCGCGCTTGCCGTCCGGGCGCACGGCCATCCGCTTGCGGTCAGAGGGATCGCGTCCAATGGGCTTGTCAATGGTCAGGCTGTCCTCCCGGATATTGCCGAGGACGATCGCCCGGTAGGCCCTGCGGATGGAGTGTTCCGCCAGCTGATCCGCGATGCTGCGGTGGGCAGTGTCATTTTTACAGATGATGATGCTGCCGGTCGTGTCCATATCGATCCGGTGGACGATCCCGGGGCGGAGGACGCCGTTGATCCCGGAGAGGCTGTCGCCGCAGTGATACATGACGGCGTTGACCAGGGTTCCCGTATAATGGCCTGCTGCCGGATGGACGACCATGCCCTTGGGCTTGTTGACCACCAGGACATCCCTGTCCTCATACAGAATGTCCAGGGGGATGTCCTCGGGCAGGATCTCAGGCAGCATGCTGACCGGCAGAAAGACATCGACAGTCTCACCCCCGCCGACAGGGGTGCTGGGCTTGAGATCCCTGCCCTGCCGGGAAGAGCCGGACGGATCATTCAGGATCCGGACATACCCGTCCTTGATCAGTTTTTTGAGATAGCTTCTGGACTGTCCCGGCATATAGTCGGCGAGCACCTTGTCGATCCGCTCTCCCGCGCTCTCCTGTCCGATCACAAAGGAAAAGCGGTCCCCTTCGAGGGGGGCATCTGCCGGGCAGGGGGCGTCAGAATGGCCGGAGTGAGTAAGAGAAGGCGCCTGTCCCTCTTGAAGAATATGTGTGGTCATGGGTGTTTCCTGCATTTGTTCACTGACTGAGCTGTCTGTCTCATTGTCCGGAGTCTGCTTTTTTACTGTGGTTTAAGGAAACCAAAATCGTCTTCTTCCTTGTAATAAAACAGGAAGAGGAGCATGAGCACAAAGGTCGAACAGGTGATGTACATATCCGCGACATTGAAAACCGGGAAATCAATGAGCGAAAAATAGATGAAATCCCTGACATAGGACAGAAAGAGGCGGTCGATCAGGTTGCCGACAGCGCCTGCGGCGATCAGGTAGAGGCACAGCCGCATGGGCAGAAACCGCCTGCTGCCGGGAATATGCAGCAGCCCGTATCCGATCACCAGCAGGGCGGCCAGGGTGATGACCAGGAAGAACAGCCGGGCATTCTGCAGAATTCCAAAGGCGGCGCCCCGGTTCTGGATGTAGGTGAATTCCAGGACGCCGGGGATCAGCTGGATATGGATGTCCGGAGACAGGGCGCGCACAGCCAGCTGCTTGGTCCACTGGTCCAGAGCAATCAGCACAATAGTTAGCAGCAGGCCCGCTGTAAGTCTCCTGCCCGGATGATGTTGGTTCGATTTTGAATGATTCATGTTGTCCTTTCGTGTATGATTCTGCCGATTGCCTGAACAAGTCCCCCACCGGATCCCGGGATTCCGGGTATCCTGCCGTGTATGGTTTACGCCGCTTGCCTGAACGTCAAAAAGTGCCATGGCGTATGATTGCGCCATGGCAGCGTGAACGACTTGTTATGATCTGAGACCATGCTGCCTGTCGGGCATGCAGCCTGGACTGCAGAGAGCTGTCCGTCAGATCAGCGTCCTGTGAAAGGCATGTCGAGGGCAGAGCTTCCATCCTGGTCTGCACCGGTCGGCATGGAGATATCTCCGCTGATGTCAACGCTCTGGGGAGTGATGACAAAGATATAGTGGGAGATCTTCATGACATTGCCCTGCACGGCATAGCAGGAACCGGAGGTGAAATCGATGATGCGCTGGGCGACATCGACATCCAGGCCCTCGAGATTGAGAACGACGGTGCTACCGGCCAGGATCAGATCGGTCACATCACGGGCATCATTGACAGATGTGGGTTTGACGATGCAGACCTCCATGCCGGACTCGGAGTACTGGCGCTTGACAGAGGATCTGGCTGCAGGAACAGGCTCGCGGTCTGCCGCGCGCTTGCGGGGATTTCTGGCTGCCTGGGTGCTTTCGTAATCTTCCATCTCATCTTCCTCTTTTTCAAATACTGGTTCACTCGTATCTTCGACGGGATCTTCGTAGAAATCGTTCTCTTCGATCTCGTTCTCGTCCTCGTAGGGATCATCGTTGAACTTCATTGCATTGATGAGTTTATCCATGACACTCATAATCGATTCCTCCATCTATGAAACCGGGCTCCGGATGGATCAGCACGGGGACCCGTGATCTATCTGATGACACCGGATATGTTGCGTTTATCCTCGAAATAAGGGCAAACAGGATGAATCCTGGTTCTCAGATATTGTAATTTCGTTTTCCGAAAATGGCGGTTCCCACACGGATATGGGTGGCACCCTCTTCAATGGCGACCTCAAAGTCACCGGTCATGCCCATGGAAAGGATGTGCATAGACACATTATCAATGGATTCGCGACCGATGTCAACAGATAAATCCCGGAGTTTTCTAAAAAACACACGGTTAGTTTCCGGATCATCCGTGAAGGGAGCGACCGTCATGAGACCGCAGATGTGGATACCGGGGAGGGGCGCGATCTCTCGGACCAGGGGCAGGACATCCGCACAGGTGAGGCCGAATTTACTCTCCTCCTCCGCCGCGTTGACTTCAAGCAGGATGTCCATGACCCTGCCTGCCTTGACGGCTTCCTTACTGATCGTCTGTGCCAGGGCTGCGCTGTCCACGCTGTGGATCATGACAGCCTTATCCATGAGATATTTGACCTTGTTGCGCTGCAGATGGCCGATCATATGCCACTGGATATCCGACGGCAGCTGCGGAAACTTGTCATTGATTTCCTGGACCCGGTTCTCCCCGAAGCTTCTCTGCCCGGCATCATAGGCCTGACGGAGATCTTCGACCGGCATGGTCTTTGTCACGCAGATCAGGGTCACCTCGTCCCGGCTGCGGCCTGCCCTGGCACAGGCGGCCCGGATCCTTTCCTCGACGGACTGTATGTTTTCAGAGATAAGAGACATGGAAACTGCTCCTTTTCGTATGCTAGTATTTGTAGTATTTGTTGAGGCGGATCGAGTCCGCGTGCAGGACAACGTAGTCGTATTCCTGAAGGCCGTAGAGCTCGTTGGGCTCCACGATGGAATACTCGCTGTTCTGCATATTGACCGTGACCTGCCGGAAATCGGGATAGCCCTTGTTGATGTAGTAGACGCCGATGAGCTTTTCCTTTTTGCCCAGCGTGAACTGCTCGGTGGAATCGGGGTGCTGCAGGATCTCACCATCCCGCAGAACGGAATTATCCAGGTAATACTCGTCTTTCGTCTCGCTGTAGGGGACGGCAGGGACGAACTGGGTCCCGCTGCTGCCGTTGCCGGTGTAGACGCGGAGCAGAACGCCCTGCTGGCCGTTTGAGCCCTCAAAGACATATTCCTTGGGTACCAGGAAGAAATCGCCGTCCGTGATCGAGGAGTTGGGAACCTTCAGACCCTTCTGCTCATTGGACAGGAGCTCTATATCCACAAAGCGGTCCGTGCAGAAGGACTCCATGGAATTGGAAAAACGGAGATTGACATACCACTGTCCGTCCTCTCCCTCCCGGCTCTCCACAGAGGCCCAGGATGTCGTATTGTTCTTGAGGAAGCGGACTTCGACATATTCCTCCTCGACGAGCTGCTCGGCGGCCTCTTTGCTGTCGGCCATGATGGCGACCGACCAGTTTTCGTCCGTGACGACGCGGTAGGCGGGGCTTCCCTGCACGATCTTTTCCCCGTTCTGCAGCTGGGTCTTTTTGCACTGGGAGGGGTCGAAATCCTTCTGCGTCAGGCTGCCAAAGGTCTTCCCCGTGTAATTGTCATAGGAATAGACGATGGACCCCGACTCCGCTGCCTTGACCGTGTGGATGGAGGTGGAATCCAGATCCCGGATTCCGGCCAGGATGGAGCGGTTGCTGATCTTCTGGGCCTGACTGGCGCAGGCGCTCTTGAAATCGTAGACCGCATAGAAGCGCGCATTCTGATAGTTCTCTACAAAGCGGACAGCCCTGTCCCGGAAAGCACGCAGGTCATCCTCCGTGAAGTAATCACCGGCCGCCATGTCGGCATCGGCATAATCGGAGATCTCTCCCTCCGCGTCCACAGAATAGGCAAGTCCGCCCGCCCGCACGCGGTCGGTTTCTGTATTATAATAATTGATTCGGCCGGAGTAGCGGCTGTCCACCAGCTTTTCCTGCCGCAGGGCGATCCCGCGAAAGCTGGTGTCTTCGGAGAGCGTCCCCATCCGAACCTCGTAGATATCCGTTCTGCGGGAAGTGACATAGACGGCGACACTGAAAACCATATAGACCAGTATGATAAAAAATATGACCATACCGATATCAATATGAATCAGGTGCCTCGCTGCACCCTCCCTCCGGGACCTGTTCTCTTCCATTTTTTATGACCTGCTGAAATAATTATTCAACCTTCAAAACAATAAGGAACTGTCACGTAATGAACAAAACATACTGCGCAGTCGGCACACTTCATTTCGCAATACTTCCTAAGTGAAACGGGCAGGAAAGCTGGGTAACCAGCTCCTGCCCGCTGTCGGTTATGAATCGGACGGATCAGAGCGCGACAGAGATAAACTCTTTGAGCTCATCCGGAATCTCATGTTCATCCAGAGATACGCTGATGAACATATTGACGTGGAACTTTTCACTGATGGCCTGCAGCTTCCGGATCGGCTCGGTAATGTCGGCACCTTCCAGATGTGCAACCTTCAGAAAACTGTCAAAATACATCTGTTCAAGATCATGATCCTGGGAAATAATTCCGCTGACAAAGCCAAGGAACTGGTCACTGTTCTCAATCATGTAATCAGGGACGTTGATCAGACGAATCCGGTTATTGAGTTCGTACATATGCTGCGGGCTCTTGTCCAGATAGCAGATGCTTCCGAGAATTGCCTTCACTTCCGTGTTGGCCTTGTCGAGAATCCACTTCGTCTTTCCCTTGCCTTTGTTGCCGGTGATCAGATGAACCATTTGACGAAACCTCCTATTATTAACATTTGCAGCATCATATTCATTCCGCTCCCTCGAATCAGGAACAGGTATGTGCTGCATTCAATGACTGCCGAAAAGCACTTGGTGCTCCGGCTATTCTATTATAGTTGACAGGACAGAAAAAAACAATGTTGAAAGTATGAATAAACATGGCCCCGGTAGCCGCACGTGTTACAGTTCACGCCCTTTCGAGGGCGTGAACATGTAACTTGCGTTCGCCCATGCTAAATTTGCTTCGCAAATGGGGCGAACGCCGTTTAACTCGGGTTTTTCGCGAAAAGTCCGCGAAAAACACCTCGAGTTTCGAGGCAGTCTGAACTGTAACCCGCAGTCAAATCGTTAATCATTCGCCCCTGTAACCTCTCTCCAGGCGGAGAAGCCTGTTCATGCAGACATAGAGCTCGTCATAGCCGGTGGCACCCAGTATGACGGAGATAAACTCTCTCCCATCGCTGTTTTCCGACAGGATGATCAGGCAGTTGCCCGCCTGGTCGGTCGTCCCCGTTTTGCCGCCTGCCACGGAAATGCCCGCAGGCGCGCTGGCGGTCCCCAGCAGGTAGAAGTCCGTGGAGGGCACCTCGATCGCCCGCATATTGCCGTCCTTGTCGTGAAAGATGGTGCTGTAGTAATCCTGGTGCATGAGTTTGCGGAATTCCGGATATTTCAGGCATTCGCGGAAGATCAGATAGAGATCATATGCTGTTGTATAATGCTCCGGATCATGCAGGCCGTGGGGATTGACAAAATGCGTGTTGGTCGCGCCGATCCTGGCCGCTTCCTCGTTCATCATCCGGATAAAATCATCGTAGTCTTTCCCGATGTTCTCCGCGATCAGGACAGCGGCATCATTGGCGGAATAGACCAGCAGGTAATTCAGTGCCTGCTCCATGGTCATCCGGTCACCCTTCTCGATGCCGATCTTCTGGGCCTCCCACTCCATCTCCGGTACGCGGGCGGACGCGGTGAGCATCTCATCCATATCGCCGTATTTGACGGCCAGGAGGGCGGTCATGATCTTGGTGATGCTGGCGGGATACAGACGTTTGGTCAGGTTCTCCTCCACAACCGTCTTTCCATCCTGCAGGTCAAAGAGACCGGCCGCGAAGACATCTCCCGCCTCGGCCTTTCCGCCTTCACCGGGAACGGCGAAATCCTCCGCATAGAGCGCAGTGAATCCGCTGAAATCAGCAGAAACGGCTGTCATGGAACAGCTGCTCCTGCTGAGATTGTCGCTGTAGGCAGAAATATATCCGCGGCTGCAGCCGGTGGAGGCTGCAGCCACGGAGAACAAAGTCATGATGCAGATGATCCGTCCCGCCTCTGTGCGAAACAGTTGACGGAGTCCGGCGGCCAGCGCAGTAAAAGAGCGCATCATTTGTAGATTTCCCTCCATTCCATATCTCCCCGGTCAAGCGATTTGATCAGGAGCTCGGCTGTCGCCAGATTGGTGGCCAGAGGGATATTATGTGTGTCGCAGAGCCGGACGACGATATTGACATCGGGCTCATGCCTTTTTGCAGTCAGCGGATCCCGCAGAAAGATGACCAGGTCGATCTCATTGTGCTCGATCTGGGCCCCGATCTGCTGCATGCCGCCCAGATGTCCGGCCAGCATTTTATGGATCTGGAGATTTGTGACTTCTTCGATCAGGCGTCCGGTCGTTCCGGTCGCGCATACTTCATTTTTTGCCAGGATCCCTCTGTATGCGATGCAAAAATTCTGCATCAGTTTTTTCTTTGCATCATGTGCGATCAAAGCAATTTTCATATTATTCCCCCGATGTAAATACTGGATGTCTGGAACAGGCCATGCCTCAGCCGGCTTCCTGCATATGGACATTCAGAACAAAGCCGATTCCCGCATAGAGGCACACTAGGCTGGTGAGACCGTAGCTGACGAAGGGCAGCGGAATGCCGGTGTTGGGGAGCAGTCCCGTCGCAACCCCGATGTTGAGGAAGCTCTGCAGGCCGACCCAGGCCCCCATGCCCGCCGCGATGATTCTGCCCTGCGCGTCTTTGGCACGCGCGGCGATCAGAAAACACCTGACCGTGATCAGCATGATCAGAACAACGATGGCACAGCAGCCGATAAAACCGAAGGTCTCGCCGATCACGGTGAAGATAAAGTCTGTCTGTGATTCAGAGATAAAGCCGTTCTTGAGCAGAGAACTGAGCTCGCCGTCCGCCTTGCCTCTGAGCCCGCCGGAACCGATGGCCATCATGGAATTCATGGTCTGATAGGCGGTTGAGTCCGCATAGTCCTCCGGATGGAGCCAGGCCAGGATCCTGCTCTGCTGGTAGGGAGACAAAAACCTGCTCTCCCCCATGAAGGCCTGCCGGATGATCCAGGCAAAGGACGGAATGACGACGACCAGGACACCGGCCACGATCTGCCACGGGATCCCGCCCACAAAGACCATGACACAGAAGATCAGGATCATCATGAGACTTGTCGAAAGGTCGGGCTCTTTGTAGACCAGGTATACGGGAGGAAGGATCAGGAGGATGCATGCCGCCAGATGCGGTATGGTCGTCAGCCTTTCTCTATACAGTATTATGAACTCAGCAAAAAATAAAATCAACAGAATCTTTGCCGCTTCAGAGGGCTGAAAGGTGATTCCGAAAATGGAAAACCAGCGCTGCGCGCCGCCGCCCGTGGAC
The DNA here is from genome assembly GCA_902781215.1 of uncultured Lachnospiraceae bacterium. Classification (GTDB taxonomy): domain Bacteria; phylum Bacillota; class Clostridia; order Lachnospirales; family Lachnospiraceae; genus CAG-791. Next base: position 5,521 of record CACZIO010000009.1, on the reverse strand, counting down.
CCCGAGAAGAGGACCAGGACCAGAAGGGCAATGCTCAGTGCGTATGCGACCCAGTGAAACTTCAGGACGAAGTGATAATCGACGACGGAGATCAGGAGCATCAGGACAATGCCGAGGCCGAGGCCGATCTGCTGTTTCCCGTAGAGCTCAGGCGCTGCGCTCCGGACGGCCAGCAGTCCGCAGTAATTGAGGCAGACCACCAGCGCGACCAGTAGATAATCAAATTTTTTAAAAGAAAAAGTACGGAACATATTGTCTCCCGCCCGGCAGGTGTGACCGGTCAGTCGTTGGAAGTACCCTGGTTCAGTATGATGCTGTCGACAATGTTCTCAAGATCATCCGGATTGTAAAAGACCCTGATGACATCGGAGGCCAGCTGTGCCGCGTATGAGGAGGAATATCCATTGGGGATGCGGACGGCGATGGCGAGATTCTCCCGCTGTGACATCTCCTCCGCGTTCCAGGCATTGGGCTCATAGTAGGGCGCATAGCCGACAAACAGTGAATTGTCCGGCATGCCGGTCTGCTGGGCGGTCCCGGTCTTGCCTGCGACCGGATTCTCCCAGAGCGCGTTAAAGGCGGAATAGCCGGTCGCCACGCGCCGCATGCCGCGGTGAATGGCGTTCCACTGGTCCTCCTGCAGGCTGACGGTCTTGTCCACATGCTTCTCGTGTTTGCTCTCCTCGCCGTCCTCGGTCTTGATCCTGTCGATCAGGGTCAGCCTGTAGGTCGTCCCGCCGTTGGCGACGGAGGTGACATATTTGGCGAGCGCCGACGTGGTATAAGCGTTGGTGTCCTGTCCGATCGCGCCGCGGATGGGGTCGCTGCTCAGAAGCGACGGATCCGATTCGCTGACCTCGACACCGGAGGTCGCATCCAGTCCGTACAGGGATGCATATTCCTGAATGCGCTCGATCCCGTAATTGGAGTTGTAGGTATCGGTTCCGTCCGTACCCAGCCGGTAGCCCATCTCGTAGAAGAACATATTACAGGAGTTGGCGATGGCACCCTCCAGGTTCAGCTTGCCATGCTTTCCCGGATAGATCCAGCACTTGGGCGGATTCGGATCCTCCTTCACTCTGGTGAAGGTGGATTTCTTTTTGCAGTTGACCTTTTCCGACAGGTCGATCACCTCTTCGCCGAGGGCGGCGGAGGCAGTCACCATCTTGAAGGTGGAGCCGGGGGCAGTCAGCTGCTGGGTCGCGTAGTTGAGCAGCGGATTGGCGGGATCATTGAGGAGCTGCCTGTAGTAGCTCTCGTCATTGATCCGGTTGGAGTCAAATCCGGGGTAGGACACCATGGCCAGGACATCCCCGTTGTCGGGATCTGTCACGACGACAGACGCTGTCGAGGGATAGAGGTGGAGCTGGGCAGGCGTCAGATCCATGTCGCGGATCCGGTTGTACATAAAGGTGTATGCGCTCTCTCCCCACTCGTACTCAAAGCTCTCCCGCTCTTCGTCGCTGATCTTGACCAGCTTCTGGTCGAGCAGGATCTGGCAGACCTGGTCTCCCGAGATCTCCTGATTGATGACCAGATATTTATAGAAGGCGTTGCGCATATCCCTGTCATGAAGGGTATCGTTTTCCGCGCCGATCACATCGGAGAAAAATCCCATGACGGCATCAAAGCGGTCATCGTCTCCGGAGAGATAGCGGCTGTCTGTGTTGAACCAGTTTTCATCCACGGCTTCCGAGACCAGGTCATAGAGCGAGGCCGTCCCGTCATTCCAGGCGGTGTAGACGGCATTGGATATGATGCGCTCCTCTCCTTCCGGTATGAGTCCGTAGTCGAACAGGGCCTGGGCCAGCAGGGTCTGATAGGTCTGCATCTCTGTGCTGAGGTCCTTCCAGACGGTGCGGCCCTCCGTGATCTCACTGAGGATCTCGCTGCTCCGGCTCTTGCGGAAGCTGTCGAAACTCTCTGCGACCTCTTTCTCCGTGTCGCTCGCTTCTTCGGAGGTGAAGTGGGCGATATCGATGATATTGCAGAGACAGGAGGTATAGACATTGCTGATCGGGATGGTGATGCTGTTGCCGTCGTCATCCTCGGAGATCACCTGGTCATAGATGGAATCACGGAGCTTGGCCAGAATGATGTCGCGGAGATTTTTCTCAATGATCCGGTAGGTATTGATCTGCAGGTCGCGGTCGATCGTCAGATAGACATCCCGTCCCGCCTCCGGTTCATAGCTCTGGGCGCTGTCGGGCAGGTCGTCGTAGTCCACGGCATCCCTGGTGACACGGCCGATATTGTCGACATTGAAGGTCTCCTGTCCGCTCTGCCCGTGCAGGATCGCCTCCTGGGAGGCCTCGATCCCGGTATAGCCGACAATATCGCCCTCCTGGTAGACCGGATGGCCGTCCTCATCCACCTCATCCTTATGCGCCTCCAGATATTCAGTGGATGCCTCGCCGGTATAGCCGACGATATTGCTGAAAAACTCCGGGTTCTTATATTTGCGGACCAGTTCCTCCTCGACCTGGACGCCGTCCTCGTCGGAACTGAAGGTCTCCTCGATCTCCTCTCTGGTGGATTTGGAGACGTCCTCCGCCAGGACTGTGGAGATATATTTCTGATAGTAGTTGAGCCCCAGATTGTATCTGGCACTCACCAGTTCCAGGAGATCGTCCCGGTTCTCCCTCTCCAGGATATCCCCGGTGATCCCGTAGCGGTCCGCCAGGTCCATGATGACATCCTCTGCGGACTTCAGCTGGTTTTCGGCGGGCATGTCAGCCGGATCGGCATATCCGTAGACATCCGCCAGGAAGCGGGATCTGGCTGTCTGGCCCATCTCTTTAAAGAAAAAGCTGCCGCCGGTCAGTTCAATGGAGAGATCGGTGCGCATATCGTCATCATGTTCGTGGACGATCTCCATGACCTGGCGGATCCGGTCGTTGAGGACCTTGTCATCTTCGGCGGAGTCGTCGGTCAGGTCGTTCATGGTGATATTGTAGGAAGACCTGGTCTCGGCCAGGACATGTCCGTTCCTGTCGCGGATGGCGCCGCGGGCAGCCCTGGTGACGACTGTCCTGCGGATCCTGCTCTGGAAAGCTTCCTGATAGCGGTCTCCGTTGACGATCTGCAGCGTATAGAGACGGGAAATCAGCAGCACACTGAGCAAAATAAAGCAGATTGCGATCAGATAGGATCTGCGTTTTCCACTCTTCTCGACCGACTCGGCAGAAAGATGTCTGACCTGATGTTTTTTCTTACCTGAATTCTTCAAAACAAATCTCCATGTTGATCCTGTTCCGTATATGAAAGCGGGTGACAGGTAACGACGCCGTATTCGCGCAGACTGGTATAGGCGAGATCTCCGATGATCAGATGATCGACCAGGTGGATCCCGAGGAGCTCTCCCGCCCTGCTGATGCGCTCTGTGATCTGCAGGTCCATCTCGCTCGGCTGCGGATCGCCGCTGGGATGATTGTGCAGGATCATGATGTTGACTGCCTTCCAGCGAAGAGCACTCAGAAAGATTTCCCTCGGTGAAAGAAGTGTGCAGTTGACGGAACCGAACGAGAGGATCTCGTCCCCAAGAAATCCCATGCGGTTGTCGAGCAGGACCAGGACCGCCGTCTCCGTCTCTCTGTGCCGCAGGTCCTCCATATAGTAGTCCGCGACGGCAGAGGGCGCATCGAAGATCATGCGGGCGGCCGCCTTCTCCCGCACCAGCCGTCTGGAGATCTCGGCGAGGGAGAGGATCTTGACGGCCTTGACCTCACCGATCCCCGGTATTTCCAGCAGGTCCTCCAGGGTCAGGCGGTAGAGGGCGGACAGGTCCGCGGAACCCTCTTCAAAATGGCCCAGGATCTCGCGGCTCAGCTGGGTCGCGTTTTTTTCCCTGGTCCCTGTCCGCAGGATGATGGCGAGGAGCTCGGCATTGGTCAGGCTCCCGGCCCCGCAGGACAGAAAACGTTCATAGGGAAGTTCCTGCGCATGGAAAGAAAGGGGTTTTGTCCCCTTTGCCGCAGTTTCTGTGCAGTTCTGTTTTGTCTGGATCGTATGCATGTATAATCCTTTCCGCTCTCCGGGCAGATAAAGGACATACACAGTTCATTTTATAGTTTTATCAGACCCCGGTCAAGGAAATTCTGGACAGTGCGCAGAATCCCCATCCGGGCGTGGGGCCAGGTGAGTCCGCCCTGGAAATAGACCGCGTAGGGCGGCTTGATGGGGCCGTCGGCGCTCAGTTCGATGGAGGATCCGGACACAAAGGCGCCGGCGGCCATGATGACATCGCTGTCGTAGCCGGGCATGGGCGCGGGGTACGCTTCAACAAAGCTGTCGACCGGAGAAGCCGCCTGGATCCCCTGGCAGAAGGCGATGACCCCCTCGGGATTTCCGAAGGTGATGGACTGAATGATGTCATGGCGGGATTCGGAGCCATCGGGGAGGACGGAAAAACCGAGCCGCTCATACAGGCAGGCCGCGAAGATGGCCCCCTTGAGCGCGGAGGCCGTCACAGTGGGACCCATGAAAAAGCCCTGATAGAGAGAAGGGAGGACCTCCAGGGAGGGGCCCACCTCTTTGCTGAGGCCCGGTGAGGAGAGACGGACGGCGGCATTCTCCACGCATTCGCGCGTGCCGGCGATGTAGCCGCCGACCGGCGCCAGGCCGCCGCCGGGATTTTTGATCAGGGAGCCGACGACCATATCGGCGCCGACATGGGAGGGCTCGATCCGCTCGACGAACTCGCCGTAGCAGTTGTCCGTCATGCAGATCACATCCGGCCGGATCGACTTGATGAAGGCGATGGCCTCTCCGATCGCGCCGACGGACAGGGTCCTGCGGGTCTGATAGCCCTTGGACCGCTGGATCGTCACCAGGCGGATCCGGTGGTCCGCATCTTCCTCCAGGAAGCGCCGGATCCCGGGAAAGTCAAAGCTTCCGTCCGCCAGCAGATCCACCTGCCGGTATTGGATTCCGTATTCCGCGAGCGACCCGCGTGAGGGCCGGATCCCGATGACCTCCTCCAGGGTGTCGTAGGGCTTGCCCGCCGCGGAGACCAGAATATCTCCGGGACGGAGATTTCCCATGAGGGCCAGGGCGAGGGCGTGCGTGCCGCAGCTGATCTGGGGCCTTACGAGGGCATCCTCTGTTCCGAAATAGGAGGCGTAGACGCGCTCCAGACCGTCGCGTCCGATGTCATCATAGCCGTATCCCGTCGTGCCCTTCAGATGGGCCTCCCCGATATGGTTATCCTGCATGGCTTTGATGACCCGGAGCTGGTTGTACTCCGCTGTCTCGTCGATCGCCGCAAAGCGCGGCTGCAGCTCTGCCAGCACAGGCTCCGCGAACTGCAGGACCTGGTCGGAAATGCCAAGGGAGGCGTAGAGGGAGGTGAGGGATACGGGGGGCGTGTTTAAATGATTCATTGGATTTTACCTATTCGACTTTGATGAAAATGAATGGTTGACAAATGCGGGTTTGTCGAGGAGGGACGGACTTGCGGCTGCACCTCTCTGCTCGTTCAGGAGTTCGTCGTCAAGATGTACTAAGGCTTGCTTATGCTCAG
>CACZIO010000008.1 GCA_902781215.1 uncultured Lachnospiraceae bacterium | reverse complement strand
GAGGGCTATCCCTCGGTGGTCGCCGGGTGCCCGCCGGATGCCTTTTCCGCGACCGGCCAGCTCTGGGGGAACCCCATCTATGACTGGGACAAGCACCGGGCGCAGGACTATGTCTGGTGGAAATCCAGGATGGAGCACGCCTTCTTTTTCTACGACGCGGTCCGGATCGACCACTTCCGGGGCTTCGAGTCCTATTACGAGATCCCGGCGTCGGAGGACACGGCTATGAACGGGACCTGGGTCAAGGGCCCCGGCATGGAGCTCTTCCGGGAACTGGCGGAGACGATCGGTGACCGCCAGGTCATCGCGGAGGACCTGGGCTTCCTGACTCCGGAGGTCCATGAGCTCCTCGACGAGACGGGCTATCCGGGCATGAAGGTCCTCCAGTTTGCCTTCGACGCCAGGAGCGACAGCGACTATCAGCCCCACAATTACTGCCGCAACTGTGTGGTCTACACAGGGACCCACGACAACGATACGACCCGGGGCTGGTTCGACAATATCGCACCGGATATCCGCGACTACGCCTACCGCTATCTGGGTATCACGTCCGGGCGGGAAGCGGTCAGGACCATGATCCGCGCCGCCATGATGAGCGTGGCGGACATCTGCATCATCCCCATGCAGGACTATCTGGAGCTGGGGAGCGAAGCCCGCATCAACACGCCCTCCACCCTGGGCAACAACTGGAAGTGGCGCGTCCTGCCCGATGTCTTCACCAAGCGGCTCGCAGGCCGGCTGCAGGAGCTTGCCTCCCTCTACGCCCGCCTGCCGGAGAACTGGAGCGGGAGTCACGGATGATCCACAGCAGCCCGGCGTCTGCTGAAAATGAAGGTTGAAAACAGTCATTATTAAAAACAGGCAATACTGAAAAACAGTCATTACTGAAAAACAGTCATTGTTGAAAACAGTCACTGCTGAAAAAAGACAAATCATTCAGCCAAGAGCATTCGAATAAAAGCATTCGAATAAAAATATTCGAAAATAATAATTTCGACATAGAAAAAACACCCCGGAGATCGCTTTTTGAAGGCCTTTCCGGGGTGTCTGTGTGTCTGTAGGGGAACTCACGCAGGATGACCGGCTGAGCGGGACCGGGGGAAGCGGCAGTGGAATGTCCTGCGGGACTGGCTGCAGCAGAGCGTGCTCAGCTGTAGTAGAGGATATTTTCCCCCAGCGCGCGGGCGGCATCCCCGCCCAGATAGTGGGCGACGATGGCCAGGCCGAAGGGGATGGCGGTCCCCATGGCGCGGCTGGTGATGATGTTGCCGCTCACGACGACGTTTTCGCGGGACAGGAAGGCGCCGTTTTCGACCAGCATGTCCTCGCGGGTCGGATTGCAGCAGGCCCTGACACCTTTGAGCAGGCCCAGGCCGGCGAAGACGCCCGGTGCCGCGCAGACCGCCGCGATCTGTTTCCCGGCCCGGCAGAATTCCGTCACCTTCTGTGTGAGCGGGGCGCAGGCCTCCAGATGCAGGGTCCCCGGCATGCCGCCGGGCAGGATCAGCATATCGTATTCGTCAAAATTGAGTTCGGAGATGGTCGTGTCCGTGCGGAAGGTCACGTCATGGGAGGAGGTGACCTCCGGGGTCTCATTGATGGAGACTTTTGTGCACGGGATCCCGGCGCGGTAGAGCAGGTCCACCACGGTCAGCCCCTCGATCTCCTCACAGCCATCCGCAAAAAAGATGGCGGTCTTCAGATCTGTTTTTGCTTCGAACATAATAACCTCCATTCCGGAGCGCTTTTGCATGCGGCGGGCGCCGTGCCCGCGGACTGTCTGAGACACTCCCGCACAGACAGCGGTGTGCGGATCATCCGGAGAAATCCCTCCGGCGGACTACGGTCCTATTGTACCACAAACCGGCAGTAACCACATGCCGAAGTCGCAGGTGGATTTTGACATTTGGAGTAGTCAATCCGGAGTGGATTTGGTACAATATTAACAATCGCGCAGACAATTATGTGTGCGGAATTGTATCTGTTACAACAAGCTAAGTCTTATTAGAGCATAGAGGCCTTTGTTGAGATCAGGAGGAAATGAGTATGGTTACCAATGATGCTACTCTGGTGCGTCTCAAACACCACATCATGGAAGAAGTCGCCAAGCTGGCGTGGGAGGACAATATTAACAAGGAATCCCTGAACCAGCTCTGCTATGACATCAGCCCGGGACCGGTCGCCCAGTACCGCTGCTGTGTCTACAAGGAGAGGGAGGTCTCCGAGCAGAGGATCCGTCTCTCCCTGGCCCAGAACCCTGACCCGGCCAGTGATTCGGACAGCATCATCCAGGTCATCCGGCCCGCATGCGAGGAGTGCCCTCTGTCCGCCTATACGGTGACGGACAACTGCCGCCTCTGCATGGGCAAGGCCTGCATCAATTCCTGCCGTTTCGGCGCCATCTCCATCGGAGACCGCAGGACCAGGATCGATCCCTCCAAGTGCAAGGAGTGCGGTATGTGTGCCAACGCATGTCCCTACGGTGCGATCGCCCACCTGGTGCGCCCCTGCAAGAGGGCCTGCCCCGTCGGCGCCATCACCTACGATGAGTACGGCATCTGCAACATCGATGAGGAAAAGTGCATCCAGTGCGGCCACTGCATCCACTCCTGCCCCTTCGGCGCCATTGGTTCCAAGACCTACCTGGTGGATATCATCCGCCACATCAAGGCCGGCGATCAGGTCATCGCCATGGTCGCGCCTGCGTCCGAGGGCCAGTTCGGACCCGACATCACCATGCAGTCCATCAAACAGGCCTTCCTGGACCTGGGATTCGCGGATATGGTCGAGGTCGGCCTGGGCGGCGACATGACGGCTGCCTATGAGTCCCTGGAGTGGACGGAAGCCGCCCACGAGGGACGCAAGATGACGACCTCCTGCTGCCCTGCCTTCATCAACATGCAGCGCAAGCACTTCCCCAAGGTCTTTGAGGAGAACGTCTCCTCTATCGTCTCCCCCATGTGCGCGATCTCCCGTTATCTCAAGGCGACCCGTCCCGGCTGCATCACAGTCTTCCTGGGACCCTGCATCGCCAAGAAGTCCGAGGCCAATGACCCGACCATCCCGGACAACGCGGACTATGTCATCACCTACGGCGAGTTCCGTGCCCTCCTGCGCTCAAAGAATATCGAGCTGCAGCCCGCTGAGAACACCTACCAGGAGGCCTCCATCTGGGGCAAGCGTTTCGCGACCTCCGGCGGTGTCGCCAAGGCTGTGCTCGAGTGCATGCAGGAGCGCGGTGAGGACATCTCCGGCATCAAGCTGGTGCAGTGCGCCGGCGGCGATGCCTGCAAGAAGACCCTGACCATGCTCAAGGCCGGCAGGCTCCCCGAGGACTTTGTCGAGGGCATGATCTGCGAGGGCGGCTGCGTCGGCGGCCCCTCCAAACACAGGACAGAGGTGGAGATCAAGCGCGCCCGCGAAGGCCTGCTCAAACAGGCAGACGGCCGCAAGGTGCTCGGCAACCTGCGCGACTATCCCATGGACAAGTTCTCTATGTACCGCGACGGCCACATGGACGAGACGCCGCTCCTGGGTTGATGCGGCGGCTGCAGTGCCAGGTGCGGAAGCGGGACACAGGACAGCTTCCGCCGGGCTTAAGCCTTAATAAGGAAACGGAATCCGTTTGAATGAGAAAGCCGGCTGCCCGGGAGATAACCGGGCGGCCGGTCTTTTCATTTTATCGTCAACGAGGGTGCAGGCAGACGGAAAAGACGGAAAAGACGGAAAAGACGGAGAGATTCCGGGAGCCGGTTCTGCGCCGGCAGGCAGAGCCGGAGGGAACCCTGACATCGCAGTCCACATGTGTGAAATTGTTTCCGCAATCGATGGATAAATCTGAAAAACATGCTGAAATCCCGCCCTGCGGCTTATTTTTTTGTTGGAAAAGGAAAGACACTTGTGCTATAATGCAATGTACTTGTGTGAATGTAGCTGTCGGGGCTGAGAACAGTCCGGAGAACAGTTATAAAAATTATCTGGAGGTCTACGTAACAATGAGTGTAAGTGTTGAAAAACTGGAAAACAGCATGGTCAGACTCACCATCGAAGTGAGCGCCGAGGATTTTGATAAAGCGATCAACAAGGTCTACAACCGGCAGAAGAGCAGAATGAACGTCCCCGGATTCCGCAGGGGCAAGACCCCCAGGAAGGTCCTGGAGAAGATGTACGGCACATCCATCTTCTATGAGGATGCCGCCAACGACGTCATCAACAGCAGCTATCCGGATGCCGCCAGAGAGAGCGGCGAGGACATCGTCTCCAATCCCGAGATCAACGTCACACAGATCGAGGCCGGCAAGCCTTTTATCTATACAGCGGAAGTCGCCGTCAAGCCCCCTGTGAGCCTTGGCAAGTACAAGGGCGTCGAGGTGGACAAGCAGACCATCAACGTCACGGACGAGGATGTGGATGCTGAGATCCGCCGCGAGCAGGAGAAGAACGCGACCAAAAATGACATCACAGACCGCGCTGTCCAGGACGGCGATGACATCGTCCTCGACTTCGAGGGCTTCTGCGACGGCAAGCCCTTCGCAGGCGGCAAGGCCACGGACTATGTCCTGACCGTCGGTTCCGGGTCCTTCATCCCCGGATTCGAGGAGCAGCTGGTCGGCGCCAACATCGGCGAGGAGCTGGATGTCAACGTGACTTTCCCCGAGAATTATCAGGCCGAGGAGCTCAAGGGCAAGGACGCGACCTTCAAGTGCACGGTCAAGAAGATCACCGAGAAGGTCCTTCCCGAGCTGGATGACGAGTTCGCGGACGAAGTCTCCGAGTTCTCCACCATGGCCGAGTACCGCGAGGACGTGAAGAAGAAGATCGTCGAGCGCCGCGAGGCGACCGCCAGGACCGTCAAGGAGAACGAGGCGGTCCGCAAGGTCATCGAGGACGCGCACGTCGACATCCCCGAGGCCATGCTCCGCACCCAGCAGGAGCAGCTGGTCAGTGAGCTCGAGCAGCAGGTCGTGTCCCAGGGCATGAACTTCGAAGACTATATGAACTATGCCCAGGTGACCCGTGAGAAGATCGCCGAGAACATGAAGGAAGAGGCCGAGCGCCGCATCATGTACCGCCTGGTCATGGAGCAGGTCGCGAAGGAGGAGAACATCGTCGCGACGGAAGAAGACTACGAGGCGGAGCTCCAGAAGATGGCTGACTCCTACCGCATGGACGTCGAGACCATCAAGAAGTTCTTCGGCGGCCGCAAGGACAGCATGATGGAAGACATCGCAGTCCAGAAGGCCATCACCTTTGTCGCCGACAACGCGGTCGAGGTGGAGAAGAAGGAAGAGCCCGCAGAGGAGAAGACAGAGGAATAATGTCTGCATCCTGCCCCGCACGGGTTGATCCGCGGGGAGGGAAAACACAGTAAAGATATGGCGAAGGGTCGGCAGGCCGCACGGGAGTGATTGCAAAGCTTTTTGGTGCGGCCAGCCGGTCCTTCGCATTCGCTTATTATATATATGAGATAAAAATGAGGAGTAATATGGCTAATTTCATCCCTTATGTAGTGGAACAGACCGGAATGGGTGAGCGGTCCTACGATATTTTTTCGCGCCTCCTCAAGGAGCGCATCGTCTTTCTGGGCGACCAGGTCACCGATGCGTCCGCCGAGCTGATCATCGCCCAGATGCTCTTCCTCGAGGGGGAGGATCCGGAAAAGGACATCCAGTTCTATATCAACAGCCCCGGCGGATCGGTCTCCGCGGGCATGGCCATCTATGACACCATGCACTTTGTCAAGTGCGACGTGTCCACGATCTGCGTCGGCATGGCCGCCAGCATGGGCGCCTTCCTGCTCGCGGGCGGCACAAAGGGCAAGAGATATTCCCTGCCCCACAGCGAGATCCTGATCCACCAGCCCCTGGGCGGCACCGAGGGACAGGCGTCCGACATCGCCATCCAGGCAGCCCACATGGCCTTCACCAAGGACCGTCTGAGCCGTCTGCTCTCCGAGAACACGGGCCAGCCCTATGACCGGATCGTGCAGGATACGGACCGCGACAACTGGATGACCCCCGAACAGGCCCTCGAGTACGGCCTGATCGACCACATCTATACGACCCGCAAGGAAATCCAGTGACTTCGGCTGCGTGCGTGAACTTGCGAAGCCGCGGCGCTGCCGTGCTGCGGCATGGAGGAATATATGGCTGACAATAAGAGAATGTATCCGGGCATGCGCAGGTGCTCTTTCTGCAACCGGACGGAAAACATGGTCAACCGGCTGATTTCCGGTCCCGAGGGCATCTATATCTGCGACGAGTGTGTCGGGATCTGCATGGATATCCTGGAGGAGTCGGAGCGCGATGAGAACATGTCGCTCTCCACGCTGGACACGGACGGCATCAAGCTGCTCAAGCCCGCCCAGATCAAGCGCTTCCTGGACGAATATGTCATCGGACAGGAGGAGGCCAAAAAGGTCCTCGCCGTCTCCGTCTACAATCATTACAAGCGTATCGTCCGCGCCAGAGAGGACGATGAGGACGGCGTCGAGCTGCAGAAGAGCAACATCCTGATGCTGGGCCCCACCGGCTCCGGCAAGACCTATCTGGCCCAGACCCTGGCCAGGATCATCAACGTTCCCTTCGCCATCGCGGACGCGACGACCCTGACCGAGGCCGGCTACGTCGGCGAGGACGTGGAGAACATCCTGCTCAAGCTGATCCAGGCGGCGGACTACAATATCGAGCGCGCCCAGGTCGGCATCATCTATGTCGACGAGATCGACAAGATCTCCAAGAAGGGCGAGAATGTTTCGATCACCCGCGACGTCTCCGGCGAAGGTGTCCAGCAGGCCCTCCTCAAGATCATTGAGGGGACCGTCGCCTCCGTCCCTCCCCAGGGCGGGCGCAAGCACCCCCAGCAGGAGCTGATCCAGATCGACACCAACAACATCCTCTTCATCTGCGGCGGCGCCTTCTCCGGCCTGGACAAGATCATCAACAACCGCATGGACAAGCGGTCCATGGGCTTCCACGCCGAGATCGCCGACAAGGAGGAGAAGAAGCTCGGGAACGTCATCAAGAATGTCCTGCCCGAGGACCTGACCAAGTTCGGTCTGATCCCCGAGTTCATCGGCCGTGTCCCCGTGGTGGTCACCCTGGATGAGCTGGACAAGGAGGCCCTGATGAGGATCCTCCGCGAGCCCAAAAACGCCATCCTCAAGCAGTACCAGAAGCTGTTCTCCTACGACCGCGTCGAGCTCAATTACGACGACGACGCCGTAGAGGCCATCGCGGACAAGGCGGTCGCCCGCGGCACCGGCGCCCGCGGCCTGCGCTCCATCATGGAGAAGACCATGATGGACGTCATGTACGAGATCCCCTCCGACGAGACCATCGTCTCCTGCACCATCACGAAGGACTCGGTGGAAAACGGCGCCCCGCCCCGCATCGAGCACGGCGAAAAGCCGCCCCTTCCGGCGGCGCCCAAGGCATCCAAAACCGCCTCCAAGACCGGCAGCAGCCGCGGCAGAAAGCGCAAGACCCGCGCCTGATGCGGGAACCATGGGGACGGTTCTGTGGTTCCTTTTTGGGGAAGGGAACCTGCTCATGTTCGAAGAAGGACTTCACCGGGTTTTAAGCTGTCGCATAAACATCGAATAAGCAAAGGCAGTTACTGTTATCAACCCGGGGAATGAGACAGTAACGGAAGCATTCGTAACATTACAGGAATTTAAGAATAATATGGTTATTAAAACAGTCGAACTATCGCTTGTCTGCGGCGTAACCAGCAAGATTCCGGCAGGCACCCTGCCGGAATTTGCATTTGCGGGCAGGAGCAATGTAGGAAAATCCACCCTGATCAACGGCCTGATGAACCGCAAATCCCTGGCCCGCGTGAGCTCCCAGCCGGGCAAGACCCAGACCATCAACTACTATGAGATCAACAAGTCCTTCCACCTCGTCGACCTCCCCGGCTACGGCTACGCCAGGGCCAATGTCAAGGTCAAGGAGCAGTGGGGCAAAATGATCGAGCGCTATCTGCGCACCTCGCAGCAGCTCCGCGCCGTTTTCCTCCTCCTGGATATCCGCCACGAGCCGACCGGCCAGGACGTCATGATGTACGACTGGATCCTCCAGGCGGGCTTCACGCCCGTCATCATCGCGACCAAGGCGGACAAGATCAAAAAGAGCCAGCTCCAGAAGCAGCTGGGCCTCCTGCGCCGCACCCTGCGCCAGGAGAGCCATGTGCCGGCGAAACAGCCCGGAGACCAGATCCGGATCATCCCCTGGTCAGGCCAGACCAAGAGCGGCCGCGAGGAGATCTACGCGGTCCTGGATGAGCTGCTGGCCGGTCCTGAAGCGGAAGAAAATGCCAATGATCTGATATGATGCACCCTGCCTCTCTTAATTGTGATAGAATAATGTAGAGAAGAAAGGAGATCATCATGAGACATCTGTCCGGAAGCAGGAAAATCTATGGGATCGGTTCACTGGTCCTGGGCGTTCTGCTGCTGATCTGGCCGGGGAATGCCCTGCGCCTGGTCGGCTATGTCGCGGGCTTTTTTGTCATGGCAGGCGGCATCACCTCCATCCTTGCCCATTTCCGCAGGAGACCCCGCACCTCAATCGCCGGGACCAATCTGATCATCGGTACGGTGGTCACCATCGTCGGCGGCTGGATCTTCACCAATCCGGTCCGCTTTGCCAGCATTCTGCCGACCGCCATCGGCTATCTGATCATCCTGAGCGGCATCGTGAACCTGCTGGAGACCTTTAGCCTCTCCAGAGCCCATTACAGGAACTGGTGGGTATCTCTCCTGGCAGCGGTCGCGACCATTTTCATGGGCACGATTCTGGTCAACCACGCCTTCGGGATCGCATCGACCATGGTCCGCCTGGTCGGTCTCTTCCTGATCTTCAACGGTGTCTCCGACCTGTGGATCAACAGCCGCGTCGACCAGTATGTCAAATATGACCAGTACGGCCGCCGCAGGTCCGGATCCTCCGGCGGGCGGAACCCGCAGAAAAAAGCCCGGGCCGGCGGAGGAGCCGGAACAACCGGCTATAATACCTCTGATCCGGACATCATCGATGCCGAGAATTACAGGGAACTCTGAGCTTTTGCATCGAAGGATCACTGCGCTCTGTCACAGGTATCCGGAGCGGGAAAAGACTGCCGGGCATTTGTAAAGAACCACCTCTGTGTGGTTCTTTTTTTGCTGAAAAAAGAGTTGACAAACGGATTGCATGTGTTATAGTTCATATAGAACAAAGAAAACAGAACCCACATGCCGCATCCGATGATGCAGGGGGCAGAGGCTGCGCGGCGGCACATGGACGGAGCGGGACTGAAAAACCACTCCGCAGACCCCGGCATCACGCAGTGCAGGCGGAGAAAGTGAGGTGTCTATGAATATCCAGAAATTTACTCAGAAATCTATTGAAGCCATCAACCAGTGCGAGAAGCTGGCCTATGAGTACGGCAACCAGCAGATCGAACAGGAGCACCTGCTCTACAGCCTGCTGACGCTGGAGGACAGCCTGATTCTCCGGCTCATCGAGAAGATGGGCATCGATCCGGGCTCCTTCACCAACCGCGTCCACAGCGCGGTCGAGGGACTGACCAAGGTCCAGGGCGGCGACTCCCGCGTCTATGTGGGCGGGGAGATGAACAAGGCCCTGCTGGGGGCGGAGAGCGAGGCCAAGGCCCTGGGCGATGAATATGTCAGCGTCGAGCACCTCTTCCTGTCCCTGATCAAAAACGCGGACCGCACGCTCAAGGGGCTCTTTAAGGACTACGGCATCAACCGCGAGACCTTCCTGCAGGCCCTGTCCACGGTGCGCGGCAACCAGCGCGTGACCAGCGACAATCCCGAGGCGACCTACGACACCCTGGAGAAGTACGGTGAGGAGCTGGTCTCCAAGGCCAAGGCCCAGAAGATGGATCCGGTCATCGGCAGGGATGCCGAGATCCGCAATGTCATCCGGATCCTGTCCAGAAAGACCAAGAACAACCCCGTCCTGATTGGTGAGCCCGGCGTCGGCAAGACCGCCGTCGTCGAGGGCCTTGCCCAGCGGATCGCCCGCGGCGATGTGCCGGACGGGCTCAAGAACAAGAAGATTTTCTCCCTCAACATGGGGTCCCTGGTCGCGGGCGCCAAGTACAGGGGTGAATTTGAGGAGCGTCTGAAGGCGGTCCTGGAGGACATCAAGGGGAGCGAGGGCGAGATCCTGCTCTTCATCGATGAGCTCCACACCATCGTCGGCGCAGGCAAGTCCGAGGGCGCCATGGACGCCGGCAACATGCTCAAGCCCATGCTGGCCCGCGGCGAGCTCCACTGCATCGGCGCGACCACCCTCAAGGAGTACCGCCAGTACATCGAGAAGGACGCCGCCCTGGAGCGCCGCTTCCAGCCCGTCATGGTGGACGAGCCCACGGTCGAGGACACCATCTCCATCCTCCGCGGCCTCAAGGAGCGCTACGAGGTCTACCACGGCGTCAAGATCCTGGACAATGCCCTGGTCAGCGCGGCCGTCCTGTCCAACCGCTATATTTCGGACCGCTTCCTGCCCGACAAGGCCATCGACCTGGTCGATGAGGCCTGCGCCCTGATCAAGACCGAGATGAACTCTCTGCCCACGGAGCTCGACGAGCAGCAGCGCAAGATCCTGCAGCTGGAGATCGAGGAGACCGCCCTCAAGAAGGAGGAGGATAAGCTCAGCCAAGAGCGTCTGGCAGACCTGCAGAAGGAACTTGCCGAGCTGCGCGACAGCTTCGCTGCTCAGAAAGCCCAGTGGGAGAATGAAAAGAACCGGGTCGACAACCTGTCCAAGCTCCGCGAGGAGATCGACGCGGTCAACAGCGAGATCCAGATCGCCCAGCAGAACGGCGACCTCAACCGGGCCGCGGAGCTCCAGTACGGCCGTCTGCCCCAGCTCAAGAAGGAACTGGCCCAGAGCGAGGAGGCAGCGCACAGCGCCGACAACAGCCTGGTCCACGACCGCGTGACGGACGATGAGATCAGCCGCATCGTGTCCCGCTGGACCGGCATTCCGGTCAGCAAGCTGACCGAGTCCGAGCGGTCCAAGACCCTGAACCTGGGCGAGGAGCTCCACCGCCGCGTCATCGGCCAGGACGAGGCCGTGACCCGGGTCACCGAGGCCATCATCCGCAGCAAGGCGGGCATCAAGGACCCCGACAAGCCCATCGGCTCCTTCCTCTTCCTGGGCCCCACCGGCGTCGGCAAGACCGAGCTGGCCAAGGCCCTGGCGGCTGCCCTCTTTGACGATGAAAAGAACATGGTCCGCATCGACATGAGTGAATACATGGAGAAATTCTCCGTCTCCCGCCTGATCGGAGCGCCGCCCGGATACGTCGGCTACGAGGAGGGCGGCCAGCTGACCGAGGCGGTCCGCAGAAAGCCCTACTCTGTCGTCCTCTTCGACGAGATCGAGAAGGCCCACCCGGACGTCTTCAACGTCCTCCTGCAGGTCCTGGACGACGGCCGGATCACCGACTCCCAGGGCCGGACGGTGGACTTCAAGAACACCATCCTGATCATGACCTCCAACCTGGGCGCCCAGGAGATCCTGGCGGACATCGAGCGCCGCGAGAAGGCCGGCGAGAGCCGCGACAGGGTCGTCTTCCATGAAAGTGGCGAAGGCCCTGCTGAGGGCGGAGCCGGCGGCAGTGGAGACGGCTCCGGCCTCTCTGAGATCTTCGGGGGCGCTGCTGCGGGAAGCGGTTCCGGCACATCCGGAGAGGGCCCCGAGGCGGTCGTGGATACGGAGAAGCTCTCCGAGTCCTTCCGGAAGGAGCAGGAACACTGGGAGATCTCGGACTACACGAGGGAAAAGGTCCGGAAGCTTCTGCGCGACACCTTCCGCCCCGAGTTCCTCAACCGCCTGGACGAGACCATCATGTTCAACCCGCTCTCCAGGAACGATATCAAGGGTATCATCGACCTCATTGTCGATGACCTCAACCGCCGCCTGGAGGAGCGCCGCATCACCATCCGCCTCACCGACGACGCCAAGTACTTCGTCGCGGAGGCTGCCTACGACCCCGCCTACGGCGCGCGGCCCCTCAAACGCTACATCCAGAAAAATGTCGAGACCGCAGGTGCCCGCCTGATCCTGGCCGACCAGGTCTCCGAGGGCGACATCATCGAGATCGGCACCGACGGCAGGAAGCTCACCGCCCGGGCCGTTCACACCGGCGAGATTGAATGAGCCACCTGGGACGGATCTCGTGGTTCTTTGAAGAAAACCGTGAGCGCCGGGACGGTTTCACGGTCCAAAGATAAGTATGAATGAATATGCGGGACGGATCCGCCCGGTTCAACAAGAACCGGGCAGATCCGTCCCTGCTTTCTGCCTGCAACATTCTCCCTGCCGATCATTCCGGCCGGCTTTATGAAGCGCGCAGGATCTGTCCCGCCGGTCCTCCTGCTGGTCTGCTTGACGAAAATACAGCTATATATTGACGAAAAACAGCTGTTAAAAACTGGCGAAAAAAAGAAAAAATATCTGTTGACAAACCTCTTTCTCAATCGTATACTATAGAAGCTGGTCAAACACAGAAGAGAAAAACAACTGTGTTGCGGCTGTAAATTGCCGTCAGCAGACATATGGCGAGGTAGCTCAGCTGGCTAGAGCACGCGGTTCATACCCGCGGTGTCGAGGGTTCAAGTCCCCCCCTCGCTACGATTTAGACCGGATGTCCATCAGGGCATCCGGTTTGTTGTTTTTGCATGGCTTGTTTTTTACATGACTGTATTCAGTAAAGCTTTCGAGGAGAATGGCGGCTTGCGAACCGGTTCAGACGCACAGGAAAAACTGAATAGAGAGGGGTCTGTGCCCCTCAGGCGTCCCGGGCAGCCCCGCCGCAGGCGTCGCTCCGCCCGGAGCCGGATCCGGCTGGCCTACGCGCTGTTTCTGGTACTGTTTACGGTCTTTGTCCTGCTGGATACTTTCCTGATTCCCCGCAATATCGTCCGGGCAGGCCGGAAGACAGGCAGGCTTTCCGGCGGAGGGCAGGCTGTCGTGACAGAGGACAGCTATGAGGATGACAACATCCGCATCTCTATTACGACGAGGCGGGTGGAGAACACGACCGTCTATATCGCGGATGTGGTCCTGTCGGATCCCTCCCTCCTGCAGACGGGCCTGGCGGGGGATTCCTTCGGCAGGAACCTGGCGGAGGTGCCCTCTGCGATCGCAGAGAGAAACGGCGCTGTCTTTGCCATCAACGGGGATTTTTTCGGCTTTCGTGAAAAGGGCTATGTCCTCCGCAACGGCTACCTCTACCGCAGTTCTTCCAACACCCGCTATCCCTACGGGGAGGACCTGGCCATCATGGAGGACGGGTCCTTTCGGATCATCGACGAAGCTGTCGTGACAGCGCAGGAACTGGAAGAGGAGGGGGCACAGCAGGTCTTTTCCTTCGGGCCCGCCCTGGTCAATGGGGGCGAAGTCAGGGTCGTGGAGGGAGAGGAGGTCGAGCGCGCCCAGATCACCAACCCGCGCACGGCGATCGGCATCATAGAGCCCCTCCATTACTGTATGGTCGTCTCGGACGGGAGGACCCGGGAGAGCCACGGACTGTCCCTCTATCAGCTGGCGGATCTGATGCAGGAGCTGGGGTGCGACATCGCCTACAACCTCGACGGAGGGGGCTCCTCGACCATGTGGTTCAACGGGAAGGTGATGAATAAACCCACGACCTATGGGGATGTATTTGAAGAGCGCATCATCAGCGATATCGTCTACATCGGCTATTAAAAACCTGCATGGCAGGAAACAGTGAGATGAAAGAAAAAAAGAATCTGATCCGCCGGAACTCTGTGCGGTATGTTATGATCGCGGCTTTCTGTGTTGTTTTTGCCGCTGTATACGGGCATTTTTCACATGAGATCCGTTCTGTGTGGATGTCCGCTCTCTTTGTGTGGCCGCTGGCCCTGGGAGGTCTGCCGGCCCTGCTGCAGGAGCTGGGAATCCTGCCGGTTTTTGAAGAAAAGCCGGCAGCTCCGGAAGCAGGCCCCGCTGCAGACACCGGCCTCCGTGACCATTCCCTCTGCATGGGAAATATCCAGGCAGACCTCTGGCGCTTTGGTATCGCCGCCCTGACGGCGGCAGGGCTCCTCAAAGGAATTCTGGAGATCGCCGGCACAGATTCCATCTATCCGGATTTTCTGCTGGCAGGGGGAGGCCTCATGCTGGCAGCAGGAGCTGTCCTGTATCTGATGCTCCTGCGCGCAAAACATGAAAAGCTTTGACCATCTTTGATACGGTGGACATACAGAGCAAATGAAACCGCAGATGCGCTGCACCCTAACGAGCGACATGTCCGGAAAGAGTGATATCTGCTAAAAAACCGGGATGACCGCATCCATATCTGGACGGTCATCCCGGTTTTTTGTCTCATGATTGATTCTTTTCAGCTGATGACGGAAGGTCGTGCTGATGGCTGCGTTCTGACAGCTGTCCGGAGAAGGTCCTCTGACAGCTGCATCAGTCAGTCAGTCAGTCATCAGTCGTCGTCATCGTCCGGCAGCTTGTCGAGGCCGGTCTTGGACTTGGACTCCTCGGCCTTCTTTTTGGCCGCTTCTTCAGCAGCTTTCTTTGCGGCCTCTTCCGCTTCCTTTTTCTTTCTCTTCTTTTCCTCTTCTTCCTTTTCCTTCTTTTCCTTCTTCTTGAGACCGGTCGGACAGTAGGTCGTCGGCTCGGTGCCCTTGACAAAGGACTCGTTGTAGGCCTTATCACAGAAACCGCTGACGGCGAGGAGTCCGGAGTCGGGGCAGACGTAGGCGGTCGTGATGTCGTCCGGCTTTGAGAAATCCTCGTGCGTCTTGTTGGCGTCGATGTTGGACATGATCTGACGCCAGATGATCATGGCGAGGGATTCCTCTTCCTTGGTGAGCTTGGTGTTGTTGTCATAGCCCGCCCAGACGGTCGTGGTGTAGGCGGGGGAGTAGCCGGCGAACCAGACATCGTTGCTGTCCTCGGTCGTGCCGGTCTTGCCGGCGATCGAGGTCGATGTGAAGTTGGCCGCCAGGCCGGTGCCCTTGGTCAGGACATCCTTCATGGCTTCCGTCAGAAGATAACAGGTCGTCTTTTTGAGTACGCGCTCCTTCTCGGGATCTGTGTTGTCCAGGATGACCCGCTCCGTCTGCATCTCGGCGTTGTCGCCGGTCTGGTCCCTGCCCTCCACGACGCGGGTGACCTTGGTGTAGAGGCGGGGAACCACGTATTTGCCGCCGTTGGCGATTGTGGAGAAGGCGGCGTTGAGCTCGATGTTGCGAACACCGAAGGTGATGCCGCCCAGCGCCAGAGTCTGGTTGACATCAGAGAAGATCTGGCCGTTGACCTCCTGGCCGTCCACCAGGGTGTTGATGCCCAGTTTCTCCGCGTACTCATAGCCCAGCTTGGGCGTGATATCGGTCAGGGTCTTGACGGAGTAGACGTTGAGGGAGTCGCGGATGGCGGCGCGCATGGTCTGCAGGCCCCGGTAGCCCTCGTACCAGTTGTGGACCTCGACGCCGTTGGCGTATTTGTATTTTTCATCGATCTGGGTGCTGGCCAGTGTATAGGGATTGCCGTTTTTGTCCTTGACGTCGCTGTCGAGCGCGGCGGCAAAGGTGCTGATGATCTTGAAGGTGGAGCCGGGCTGGCGGGTCGTGTCGGTCGCGCGGTTGAGCACGCGGCTGGCTTCCTTCTCGCCCCGGCCGCCCAGCATGGCGACCACGTAGCCGGTGTCCTGGTCTTCGACCGTCACGGAGATCTCCGGCTGCGGCGCCAGCTCATAGTTCTCCTCGTAGGTGTCGTTTTCGCCCATCATGGCATTGCGGAATTTCTCGATGTCCTCCCGCGCGCGGGTGCGCGAGGAGTAGAGGATGCTGTAGTCTTCTTCGCGCTCGGCAAAATAGGACTCGACGCTGTTGCTGTCGTAGTTGGTCTGGGTGCCGTCCGGCGCGGTGACCGTCAGGGCGTAGTTGAGATAATATTTTGTGTTGTCCGGGAAATTGCCGGACTTCTCGCTGCACTGGCTGTCGACGACCGCCTGGATCTTGGGATCCTGGGTGGAATAGATCCGGAGTCCGCCGCTGTAGAGCAGGGCATAGGCCTGGGCCTCGGTGAGGGGGGCGCCGCCGTTGAGCTCATCGTCCAGGACCAGGTCCCCGTTCTGCAGGTCGCGCAGGACCTGCCGGATCAGGGCGTCGACAAAGTAGGTGTTGACCTGGTTGTCGACCTTCTCCTTGTCCACGTTGACCTTTGCAATCTCGGTGTAGACGTCCTCCGCCAGGGCCTGGTCATATTGTTCCTGTGTGATGTAGCCCTGGGTGAGCATATGCTCCAGGACGACCTCCTGGCGAGCCCGGTTGTCCTCCGGGTACACGATGGGATCGTAGGCACTGGGGTTCTGGGTGATGCCGGCCAGGACGGCACATTCGGCCAGGGTCAGCTCGGACGCATGCTTGTCGAAATACCGCTGTGAGGCCGCCTCGACGCCCAGGGTGTTGTGGCCCAGGTTGATGGTGTTGAGGTAGTTGAGCAGGATCTCGGTCTTTGGCATGGTCTTTTCCAGCTGGTAGGCCAGGTACTGCTCTTGGATCTTGCGCTTGATGCGGTCCTGGGTGGTCTCGTTGGTCCAGTCTGTGAAGACGTTGTTCTTGATCAGCTGCTGGGTGATCGTGCTGGCCCCCTCCGAGAAATCGAAGCCGTGGGTGATGCCGACGAAGGCGGCACGGAAGATGCCGGGGATGTCGATGCCCCGATGGCGGTAGAAGCGCTCGTCCTCGATGGCGACAAAGGCGTGCTGCAGATCCTCGGGGATGCCGTTCTGGTCGACCGGTATGCGGTTGGAGTCTGTGGACACCAGGGTCGCGATGGTGTTGCCCGCATTGTCATACACGAAGGTCGAGTAGCCCTTGGGGCTGACATCAATGGAGCCGATGTCCGGAGAGACCTCGAGGATCCCGCGGTAGGTCCCGTAGCCGGCGCTGACGCCGATGATTCCGGTGCCTGTGATCACGATGACCAGCAGCAGGAGGATGAGGATCTTGAGTCTGGAAAACCGCTTCTCACCGCGGGCCCTGAGCTCGTTTTTTCTCCTGACAATATTTTTTCTGTTAAAAACCATACAGTGTTTTCCTCTCTGATATACAGAATCTACGCGCAGGCAGGCTTTCGTGCTGCCCATCCATATTCATCTGGATGTCAACACCTGCCTGATGAAGACAGATCTGCAGGCCGCGGCGCGGGCCTGCCACATCCGGCACCCGGTCTGCAGCCGTCATGCCGTCCCATCATTATAGCAAATTTGCACTTCCTTATAAATACGCAAAAAACAAAACCTGCGTTACGAAAAAGTGTCCGGTTTGTGTCCTGGTTGTGTGCTGTTTGCGTATGATGCGCCTGGCAAGGCCGTGCGGACAGGGGGAGGCCTGGAGCAGGGGCGTCAGCAAATGCCCGGAATACGGCAGGGCCGTGCGGACAGGGGGGAGGCCGGCCTTCGCGTAAGATGTGAGAGCGCTCATTCCCGCGCGGATGGTTCCACAAAATGCGGTTTTGATGTATACTATATGAGCAGTATTTTGCCTGCGCGGCTGCGGCGCGGGGGGCAGCCCTGCCCGGTCTCACTGAGCCGGAGACAGACGCGCCCCGGGGAACGGCAGCAGACCTGCAAGCAGGCAGGTTGGAAACCCCGGAAATGAGGGAATCAGATGGCTTCGGAATATTTGACGCTTGCCCGCCCCGGCCAGGGGGAATATGAAGAAAAAAAATCGCGCTTTCTGGGGAAAGCGGTGCATATTGAGTCGGAGGAAGAGGCGGCGGCCTTCATTGCGGGAATCAGAAAACAGTATTATGACGCCAGGCACAACTGCTATGCCTGGGTGCTGGGAGAGGGATCCGAGCGCAAAAAGTCCTCGGATGACGGCGAGCCCTCCGGGACCGCCGGGCAGCCGATCCTGCGGGTCATCGAGGGCAGCGGCTGCACCAATGTACTGGTCATTGTCACACGGTATTTCGGCGGGACCCTGCTGGGGACCGGCGGTCTGGTCCGCGCCTATACCCAGGCGGCGCGGGCGGCGCTGGAGGATGCGCAGAAGGCCCGCATGTGTCTGTGCCGGAAGCTGGCTGTGACGGTGGAGTACGGCGCGCTGGACCGGCTCCTGTACGCCCTGCGCAGGGACGGTATCGAGCCGCAGGAGACCGAATATGGCGCGAAAGTTACCCTCCACCTGATCATCGAAGAAAAACGGGGTGACGCAGTAGAAAACATGATCACGTCGCTGACAAGCGGCGATGCAGAGATCCTGACGGAAGCGAAAGACTTTTTTCCGCTCAGCTGACCAGCCGGCAGTCCGCCTGCCTTATCGGTGCATGGATAAGCTCGCTGCATGAAATGCAGGCTGGCGGCGGACAGATCCTGAAGGGGGGCATTTATGGAAGAAAGAAACAGAGAGAAGGCTTATGAAGATCAGCTCCGGGAGCTGCTGGAGTCGAGGCAGTACACCAAGCTGAGGCAGACCTGCGCGGACATGCAGACGGCGGATATCGCGGCGGTCATGGAGGAGATGGAGGACGAGGAATCCCTCAAGATCTTCCGGATCCTGCCCAAATCCATGGCGGCGGATGTCTTTGCGGATCTGGAATTCGAGGACCAGCAGTACATCATCCAGTCCCTGTCCGATAAGGAAGCGTCGGGCGTCATCGACAACCTGATGGCCGACGATGCGGCGGACTTCCTGGAGGAGATGCCGGCCAACGTCGTCAAGAAGATCCTGAGCAACGCCCGCCCCGACACCCGGGCGGACATCAACCACCTGCTCCGCTACCCCGAGGATTCCGCAGGCAGCATCATGACGGTCGAGTATGTCGACCTCAAGGAGAGCATGACCGTGCGGGACGCCATCGAGCGGATCCGCAGGATCGGTCTCGACAAGGAGACGGTCAACGTCTGTTACGTCCTGGATCCCCAGCGCGTCCTGCTGGGCACGGTCGCCCTGCGCTACCTGGTCATGTCGGACCCCGACACCGTGATCGGGGACATGATGAATGAGAACATCATCAGCATCGGGACCATGACGGACCAGGAGGAAGCCGCCATGGCTTTCCAGAAATACGACTTCACCGCCATGCCGGTCGTCGACAACGAGAACCGCATGGTCGGCATCATCACCATCGACGATATCGTCGATATCATCCAGGAAGAGGCCACGGAGGATATCGAAAAGATGGCAGCTATCCTGCCGACGGACCGGCCCTACTTCAAGACGGGGATCCTGGAGACCTACAAGGCCAGGATGCCCTGGCTCCTGTTCCTGATGATCTCCGCGACCTTTACCGGCGCCATCATTACCCGCGCGGAGGACGCGCTCGCCAAATACGTGATCCTGACCGCCTACATCCCCATGCTCATGGATACCGGCGGTAATGCCGGCTCCCAGGCCAGCGTCTCCATCATCCGCGGTATCTCCCTGGGGGAGATCGAATTCAAGGAGACCCTGCAGGCCATGTGGAAGGAGATCCGGGTCGCGGCCATGTGCGGCGTGACCCTGTCCGTGTGCAACTTTGTCAAGCTACTGGTCGTGGACCGGGTGCAGATCCAGGTTGCCCTGATCGTCTGCCTGACCCTGGTGGTCGTCGTCCTGATCGCCAAGGTGATCGGCTGCGTCCTGCCTCTGACGGCGGACCGGATCGGCTTTGACCCCGCGGTCATGGCCAGCCCTTTTATCACGACCATCGTCGACGCCATCTCCCTGACGGTCTACTTCACCATCGCCAAGGTGGTATTGAAGATATGATGAAAACAGCGAGCAAAAGTCTCACGAACGTCGTGCGTGCACGGACGTTCGCGAGACCTTGGCGAGCGTCCACACATGAGGAAGGAGCCGTTTTACGGATGTTTTTTGCGCAAAACGAGCGGATTCCGAATGTGTGGAGCGCTGTGAGAGCGCTCAGGGCGCAGGCAGCGCCTTAGCTCATATGATCATGGAGGATAAAAATGGAGATCTACGGTACACTGGGACCGTCCTGCGCCACGCGGGCGGTGCTCGCGGATATGTTCCGCGCCGGAATGACCGGGATACGGCTGAACCTGTCCCACAGCAGTCTGCGCGACAGCGCGCGGCAGCTGGAGGTCCTGCAGGCTGCGGCGGCGGATGCGGGCTTAAGGCCCATGCTGCTGATCGATATGCAGGGACCGGAGCTGCGCATCGGCAGCCTCAGGGCCCCGATGATGCTCTGCGAGAATGAAGAGGTGCAGTACTACAGCAAGGAACTGCCGGAGGAGGAGCGCCAGAAGATCCGCCGCAGGGGCAGGGCCATCCCTGTTCCGGGCGTTGCCTGCGATGTGCTGGAGAGAGGTTCCGAGATCCTGCTGGATGACGGCCGCTTTCTGCTCCGGGTCACGGAGACCGGGGACGGCGGCTCACGTGGAATGGCCATGGTGGTCCGCGGCGGAATGCTGTCCGGCAGCAAGAGCATCAAGGTGATCGGTGCGGAGATCGAACCGCCGACCATGACCGGTGCCGACCTGCGCAATATCCGCGACGCGGCGGAATTCGGCGTGACAGGGGTCATGCAGCCCTTTGTGCGCAGCCGGGCGGACCTGGAGACGGTCCGAAGGGCGCTGGACGAGAACGGCGCGGGCCATCTGCAGCTGATCGCCAAGATCGAGAGCAGGGCCGGCATGCAGCAGCTGGACAGCCTCCTGCCCGTCTGCGATGCCATCTGTATCGCCAGAGGAGACCTCGGAAACGACATGGATCTGTGGACGCTCCCCGTCGCACAGAAGGAGATCGCTGCAGCCTGCCGGTCGGCGGGCCGGTCCTTTATGGTGGCGACCCAGATGCTCTCCAGCATGGAAAAATGTGCCGTCCCCACCCGGGCGGAGGTCAATGACATCTTCAACACCGTCGCGGACGGCGCGGCGGGCGTGATGGTCACCGGCGAGACGGCGGTCGGGAAATATCCGGTCGAGGTGATCCGCTTCCTGGCCAGAACGGCGGCGGAGGGAGAGGCCTACAGAGACCGGGCAGGCAGCTGACAAAAATGACCGCTGACGAATTGACGGGGCAGCGGGGTGTCCACGGAGGAACTGCCTGAAAAGGTTATGCGGCATGCATGACTGACAGGCCTGCATGTGATCCGGTCCACGGGACCGTGACGGATCATAATATGAAAATGAAAGATCAGAAACAGAGGAGAGAACAGGGGGTAAGCTATGAGATGTCCGTATTGTGGAAGTGAGGACACCAGGGTATCTGATTCCAGGCCGGTGGAGGAGAACAATTCCATCCGCAGGCGCAGGATCTGCGATGCCTGCAAGCGGAGATTTACGACCTATGAGAAGATCGAGACCATTCCCATGGTCGTGATCAAAAAGGACAACAACCGCGAACCCTATGACCGCTCCAAGATCGAGGGCGGGATCCTGCGCGCCTGCCACAAGCGCCCTGTCAGCATCAACCAGATCAAGCGCGTGGTCGATGAGATCGAGAAGGAGATCTTTGACCGCGAGGACAAGGAGATCTCCAGCTCGGAGATCGGTGAGCTGGTCATTCAGCGCGTCCATACGCTCGATCCGGTCGCCTATGTCCGCTTTGCGTCGGTCTACCGGGAATTCAAAGACGTGAGCACCTTCATGGAGGAACTCGGCAAGCTCCTGGAGCAGGAGAACGGCAGGGCCAGGAAAAAGAAATAATAATGGCTGACCGGTCTTGCCGGCGGGCATAATAAAAAACGGGTGGAGGTCCACCCGTTTTTTTATTTGGCTTTTTGTCTCGATTATGCGGCCCGTGTGCCCCTGCATGCAAGCATGCGGGCACAATTATACCGCGGGAGCAAAAAGTTGACTGCTCCGCTGCAAAGCAGCTCCCGCAATCACCCGCATCCATTCGACAATCGGCATACTCACTTCGTTTCGCATGCCTTTTTGTCTCATGTATGCGGGTCGATCAAATGTCCATGTGTCTGTCCGTACAAGTACGTCCATCCACATGGCCGCTTGATCGACTTTTTTACAAGAAGTCGTGTTTTTCGAGGGTGAGGAGGATGTTGCGGCCCTCTTCGGTGCCCTCGATGATGCGGCGGGCGCGTTTGCTGTCGCCGATGTTGACGATCTCAACCTGCGTGTCCATGTACTCCTTCTCCAGGTCGTCGATGACCGGGGTGTTGGCGCGCATGCCCAGGCAGATGAAGCCGTAGTCGAAGGGCAGGTCCTTGATGGTGCCGTCGGGAAGCTTGACGATAAATTTGTCGTCGCAGACCTCCTGCAGGCCGGTCCTGGTCATCTGGGTGACGTTGTACTTCTTCATCTTGGCAGCGGTGTCGCACTTGGTGACGGGATCCAGGCCGTTGCCGATGACGGGAAGGAAGTCGACGATCGTGCAGTCCGCGCCGCGCTCGGTCATGAATTCCATGACGTCGAGGCCGACAGCGCCGCCGCCGATGATGACGATTTTCTTGCCGGTCATGTCGGCGGGATAGTCGTCCTTGTGGGCGATCATGCCGAGGACGGTCTGAACCCTGGAGCCTTCCTTGTCGACGCGGTCATGCAGGCCGGTGATGGGCGGAAGGGTGGGGCAGGAGCCGGTGGAGTTCACGATGATGTCGGGGTTGAGGCTCTTCACCAGGTCGACGGTCGCTTCCGTGCCCTTGAAGATGAAGAGGTTGCGGAGCTTGGAGGCGCGGCGGATCATATATTTGGGGAAGTCCGCCAGACGGACCTTGTCCGGGATCTGGGAGATCTTGACGGAAAGACCGCCGAGCTCCTTCTCCTTCTCAATGAGGAAGGTCGTACATCCAACCTCTGCCGCTGTGCATGCCGCCTCGAGGCCGGCTGTGCCGCCGCCGATGACGACGACGTTGCAGGGCTTGTTGACCTTGCGCTTTTTGTACTCCTCGCCGGTGGTGACGGCGGGGTTGACCGTGCAGCGGACGGGCTGGTTGAGGCCGATGCGGTGGCCGGCGCAGCCGACGTTGCAGGAGATGCACTTGCGCAGGTCGTCCTCGTGGCCGAGCTCGACCTTGTTGCACCAGTCGGGATCCGCGATCAGGCCGCGGCCCATGCCGATGAGGTCCGCGTCGCCGCGGGCCAGGATATCCTCTGCGACCTTGGGATCGCGGATATTGCCCATGGTGATGCAGGGCTTGCCGTATTTTTCCTTCACGGCCTTTGCCATGTAGGAGCGCCAGCCGTCGGGCAGGTAATTGGCATCGATCTGGAACTGGATGGACTGGTTGAGGCCTGCGGAGACATCAAAGACGTCGACTTCCTCCTGGAAGTACTGGAGGTAATCCAGGGTATCCTCGAGTGTGTTGCCGCCCTCTACGAACTCGTCGGCGCTGATGCGGACGAAGATGGGGAAGAAGGGGCCGACCTGGCGGCGGACTTCCTCGATGACGAGCTTGGCGAAGCGGGCGCGGTTCTCGGGGCTTCCGCCGAATTCATCGGTCCTCTTGTTCATGACGGGGGAGAGGAACTGGCTGATCAGGTAGGAGTGGCCGCAGTGGATCTCGACGCAGTCAAAGCCGGCGGTCTGGGCGCGCTTGGCGGCCTCGCCGTACTTTTTGACGATCTCATAGATCTCTTCCTTTTCCAGAGGGCGCGGAACTTCGCCGCCTTCCTTGGACGGTACGTCGGAGGAGGATACGGGCTGCATGCCGATCCTGGACGAGATCGCGGAAGCGCCGGCGTGGTTGATCTGGACACCGATGCAGGCGCCGTGCTTGTGGACCTTCTCACAGAGCAGGAACAGGCGCGGGATATAGTTGTCCTGGTCAATGCGCAGCTGGGTGGTGCCGTTGGAGCCCTGCGGGGAGAAGACACTGGCGTTCTCCACCATCAGGAGGCCGGTGCCGCCCTTGGCGCGCAGCTCGTAGTAGTTGATGTGCAGGAAACTCATTTCACCGGTCTGCTCGCCGAAGTTGGTGCCCATGGGGGTCATCATGATGCGGTTCTTCATGGTCATGCGGCGGACGGTGAAGGGTTCAAAGATGTGCGGATAATTGCTCTTCATATAATCGATTCTCCATTTACATCAGATTTACATCATTTTTGTGATCATACAGATGAAAGGAGGCTGGTGCAGGCAGTCCGGAGAGGGCAGCTCCAGCCCGCCTGCGCTTCTATTATAATATGAGAGAACAGATAGCGTCTAATGCAAAACGGCTACCAGATTGATAGCGAAATGCTATTGGAAGAGGCGGCCCCGGTCACAGCTCGTGCTTCGTGGCGCTGTCCTCCTGCGCGCAGGCGTCGCGGACGAATTTGATGAAGCGGGAGACGGCGGGAATCTGGTATTTGCCCGCCAGATATCCCATGTAAACGGTGTGGTAGAATTCCTGCCCCTCTGCGAGGTGGCGGATGCAGATCCCGGGCCGGTGGATATAGTCGACGTCTGCAACGAGCGCGATGCCGAAACCCTCCTCCACCAGGGAGGCGATCCCGTTTTCATCCGGAGATTCACAGATGACGGAGGGGCGGAGGTTGTGGCGGCGGTAGAAATTCTCCGTATGCCGTCCCAGACCGGAGATGTGGTCATAGGTGAGGATGGGATACTGCTCGAAACAGGAGGCTTCGATCCGGTCCCGGGCGCAGAGCTCATGTCCCTCCGGCAGGATGACGACCATTTCCTGCCGCATCAGAGGGATGAATCGCACGGACATCTCGGAGATGTCCCGCGTGCCGAAGATGACATCGTAGCGCCCGTTTTTCAGGCCCTGGATATTCTGGGAGGAGATCCCCTGAAAAAAATGGAAGGTGACATCCCGGTTTTCTTCGATCCTGGAGAAGGAGCGCACGGTCTGGGGAATGAATCTGGTGGACAGGGGGGAGACGTAGGCGACAGAGATCTCTCCGCCGCTGCAGGCGATCTGTTCCATCTTGCGCTCGGCGACGGCGATGTCATCCAGGATCTTTTCCGTGTGCTCCAGAAAGATCTGGCCTGCCTTGGTTAGGGTGACGTTACGGCCGACGCGCTCGAAGAGCATGACGCCCAGCTCATTCTCGAGCGCCGAGATGGCCCTGGAGAGAGAGGGCTGGGAGATGCTGAGATTCTCGGCCGCATGATTAAAGTGCTGGGTCTTCGCGGCCTGATAGAAATACTGAAGCTGATTGAGGGTCATGATCTGCCTCCTGTCCCGCATGTGCGCAGAAATACTGATAGATATTTGTAAGGATATTATATATTTCTTTATTGATAGTTTCAATGCATCATTTTGATATGATAATAGTATTGGAAGTAATAAATAGCAGATTTTATAATAATAAGTGAAAGAGCGGTCGTTAATTCATTAACGATTTGATATTGCCGCAAGTAACGCAAAGGATGAATCGAGGCTGGGTCTACCTATTGAATGTGCCGTGCGGGCACGGGCGCGGGCAGGCGCCGCATGCGCAGATGCATGGCAGATGCGGAGCCGGAAGGCTCCGGAATGGAGGAAAAAATGGCAGAAAGACTTACAGGACATACTGAACTGATCGGTCTGATGGCGTATCCGATCAGACATTCCAGCTCACCCGCGATGCACAACGAGGCATTCGCCTATCTTGGACTGGATTATGCATATCTGGCTTTTGAAGTCGACAACAGCACGCTTGAGGATGCAGTCAAGGGAATCCGTGCTCTGAAGCTGGTCGGCTCCAACGTTTCCATGCCCAACAAGACCGTTGTCGGCAAGTATCTGGACAAACTCTCTCCCGCGGCTGAGCTGTGCGGCGCTGTCAATACCATCGTCAACAGGGACGGTGTCCTGGAAGGACATATCACGGACGGAATCGGCTACATGGAGTCCCTGCGCGATTACGACATCGACGTGATCGGCAAGAAAATGACCATCGTCGGTGCCGGCGGCGCGGCGACTGCCATTGAGATCCAGGCGGCTCTGGACGGCGTCAAGGAGATCTCCATCTTCAACATCAGGGATAAATTCTACGAGGTCGGTGAGGAGACCGTCCGCAAGATCAACGAGAAGACCAACTGCAAGGCGAAGATGTTTGACCTGGCTGACAAGGATGCCCTCCGCGCGGAGATCGCCGACAGCTACCTGCTCGCCAACGCGACCGGCATGGGCATGAAGCCCCTCGAGGGCAAGACCTGGCTGCCCGACGCATCCTATCTGCGTCCCGACCTGATCGTGACCGATACCGTGTACGCCCCCGCAGAGACCGAGTTCCTCCGCATCGCCAAGGAGGTCGGCTGCAAGCACATGAACGGCTTCGGCATGATGCTCTTCCAGGGCGCTGCAGGCTTCAAGATGTGGACCGGCCACGACATGCCGATCGAGCACATGAAGGAAGTCCTCGGCATCCACTACGGTGACTGATCTCATCGGCAGAGATTGATTATAAAAAGAATCATTATATTATAAAGGGGAATATTGAAAATGCAGACACAATCGAAAGCGAAATACTATCCGACTGCGTTCGTGATGTACCTGACCTACTTCATTCACGGAATCGGCGCGGCCGTCCTGGGCCAGCAGGCCATCAAGGAAGTCCTGATCTCCCAGTGGGGATATTCTGATATCGCGGCCAACATCGGTGTTGTCACCATGGTTTCCGCAGCACTCGGCCTCGGCCGTCTCATCACCCTGCCCTTCGCGGGCCCCATGTCCGATAAACTCGGCAGAAAGATCTGCACCCTGATCGGTACGATCTGCTACGCGGGATTCTTCCTGGGCCTGGCCTTCTCCCCCAGCATGGGCGTCGCCTACGCGGCAGCGATCCTGGGCGGTGTCGCCAACTCCTTCCTGGACTGCGGCGTCATCCCTGAGGAGGTCGAGATCATGGCGCCCCGCACCGGTCTGGCGACCATGGGCACCAAGCTCTTCATCGCGGGCGGCCAGAAGGTCCTTCCCATGCTGGTCGGCTTCATCGTAGGTACGGTCGGACTCGAGTCCAGCCACACACATACCGTTCTGTACGGACTGGCCATCGCGGTCGTCGCAGTCGGCGTCGTGTCCTTCCTGCTGCCCAGCATCAGCGCGGACAATGCCAGCACTGCCGCACAATCCGGCAAGAAGAGCTCCCTCATCGAGGATATCAAGAGCGCCAAGTGGTCCATCGAGAGCTTTGCCCTGATCATCATCGGCTTCACCTGCACTGCGACCTTCCAGCTGTGGCTCAACTGCGCCCAGACCTTTGCCAAGGATGTCGTCGGCGTGGCGGATCCCTCCGGTATGCAGTCCCTGTACGCAAACGGTACGATCTTCGCGATCATCCTGACCGCGATCTTCACCATGAAGATCAAATCTGTCCGCTTCCTGTTCATCTATCCCGCAGTCTCCCTGGTGGCACTGCTCCTGGTCAACATGATGCGCACAGAGTCCATGTGCAACATCGGCGCCTTCCTGCTCGGTTTCTTTGCGGCCGGCGGCGTGCTCCAGCTTGCGACAGCAACTGTCAATG
Source organism: uncultured Lachnospiraceae bacterium (assembly GCA_902781215.1). GTDB lineage: Bacteria > Bacillota > Clostridia > Lachnospirales > Lachnospiraceae > CAG-791. The sequence goes on along the minus strand of CACZIO010000008.1, from coordinate 33,728 downwards.
ACCTCTTCCCCAAGTTCAAGGGTACGATCACTTCCATCATCATGATCGCCTCCTCGATCTCCAACTACACGATCCTGTCCGCAGCAGGCAAGATGTCTGCTCCCTCTGTCATGATGATGAACATCGTGATCACGGCGATCGGCGTTGTGCTGGCACTGTTTGTCAATGTCCGCTACGGCACCCTGCTGAAGAAGGCAGAAGAGTAAAAAATCTTGTCGATACAAGATTTTTTACTCCGGAGCTTTGTGCCGCAAGGCGTCCCAAAGCTCCTGTGATGCCAACAAATGCTTTGCATTTGTTGGCGATAGCCTGCGCACTTCGTGCTCCGGCATGTACGGAAGAGTAAAAAATCTTGTCGATACAGGGGATGTTTATATACAGAGGTCTGCGCCACGGCCGCAGACCTCTGAAGTAAATACTGAAAACACCAAAGGAGGAAACTATGGCTAACGTTATTGAAGTCCGCGGCGTCAGGATCGGCGAGGGTACTCCCAAGATCATTGTCCCGATCGTGGGCGTCACAAAGGACGAGATCCTGGCGGCAGCCGCTTCTTTCAAGGATGTCCGCCTGGACATCGTCGAGTGGCGCGTCGACTGGTTTGAGGGCGTCTTCGACTTCGCGAAGGTCGAGGATGTGCTGAAGGATCTGCGCCCCGCGCTGGGCAATGTGCCCATCCTGTTTACCTTCCGCACCTCCAAGGAGGGCGGTGAGAAGGCCATTGAGCCCGCAGACTACGCGAAGCTGAACATTCAGGCGGCACAGACGGGCCTGGTGGATATGGTCGACGTCGAGGCCTTCACCGGTGACGACATTGTCCGTGAGATCATCGCCGGCGCGCATGCCGCAGGCGTCAAAGTGGTTGCCTCCAACCATGACTTCGGCAAGACACCCGACAAGGATGACATCGTCGGCAGGCTCCGCAAGATGCAGGAGCTCGGCGCGGACATCCCCAAGATCGCTGTCATGCCGCAGAGCAAAAAGGACGTCCTGGTCCTGCTCTCCGCGACAGAGGAGATGGCGACCGAATATGCGGACCGCCCGATCATCACCATGTCCATGGCAGGAACCGGCCTCATCAGCCGTCTTTGCGGCGAGGTCTTCGGCAGCTCCTGTACTTTCGGCGCAGTCGGCAAGGCTTCCGCGCCCGGTCAGATGAATGCAGCCGATCTCGATACGGTTCTGAACCTGATCCACAAGAGCATGTAAGAACAGAGGCCGCATAACACTGCTGGGGGTGTTATGCGGCCTTTTTTGCAGGCTTCTGCAGGCTGTTCCGCGTCCTCCTGCCGTTTTCCTGCAGGACCGGCATGTGCCTCAATGCGACGCGGGGCAGCCTGTGAAGCCTGAGAATCCGCGATTGTGATCATTCGGAAAAGGAGGTAATAATCACTTGAAAAAAGCTCTTTTTTATCTGGATGAGTACCTTGAAGAATTTGTCATGACCGTCATGCTGATCCTGATGGCCCTGATCATGGGAATCCAGGTCCTGTCGAGGTATATCCTGGGCATGTCCCTGTCCTGGTCCGAGGAAGTGACGCGCTATCTGTTCATCTGGTCCGCCTTCATCAGTGTGAGTCTCTGCACCAAAAAGTGCATTTCGATCAAGATCGATCAGTTTATCAAGATGTTTTCCAAAAAAGGGAGAGCCCTGTTCAAAATTCTGAATCTGACGATCGAGTTTGTCTTTTTTGTCTATCTGGTCCCCTTTGCCTGGCGTTATCTGCAGACCACGATCGCCAGCGGACAGGTCAGCCCCGCCTGCGGGATCCCCATGTATTATATCCAGTCGGCGCCCCTGATCTGTTTTGTCCTGTGCGCTTTCCGCATCGTGGAGCGGTGGTTCCTGGAATGGCACAATTTCCTCCACAACGACGAGTGGAAAAGGTGGCCCTCCAGGATCGACGGAAAGGGGGTAGAATAATGTCACCGGTTGTTGTATTTATTTTATTCGCGATCTGCCTCCTGATCGCGATCCCGGTCTCCATCACACTGGGGATCGTCGCGGTGCTGCCGGGGGCTTTTGATCCGTCCTTCACCGCGAGCGCCAGCTATGTCATCCGGTCCATGGTGGGCGGCATTGACAGCTTCCCGCTGCTGGCCGTGCCCATGTTTGTCCTGGCGGGCATCCTCATGGCGCGGGGACAGATCTCCAAGCGTCTCTTCGATGTCTTTTCCTATTTTCTGGGGAAGCGCACGGCGGGCATCCCCTGTGCAGTCATCATCACCTGCCTCTTCTACGGGGCGATCTCGGGATCAGCGCCGGCGACCGTGGCCGCGGTCGGCAGCATGACCATTCCGCTCCTGATCGATATGGGCTATGACAAGGTCTTCTCCACGGCCATTGTGGCGGTGGCGGGCGGCCTGGGCGTCATCATCCCGCCCAGCATCCCCTTCATCATGTTTGCCATGGCCTCGGGCGCTTCCGTCAACGACCTCTTCCTGGCCGGGATCGTGCCGGGGGTCCTGATCGGCGTCCTGCTGATGGCCTACGCCTATGTCCACTGCAAAAGGCACGGCGAGGACCGGGAGAAGATCGACGGTCAGATCAGAATCCTCCATGAGAAGGGCTTTTTCAAGGTCTTCAGGGAGAGCTTCTTCGCCATCCTGAGCCCGGTCATCGTCCTGGGATGCATCTACACGGGCATCGCGTCCCCGACAGAGGCCGCGGTCATTTCGGTCTTTTATTCCCTGTTTATCAGCATGTTTATCTACAGGACACTCCATGTCCGCGACCTGTGGGGGATCCTGACCGAGGCCATGCGGACCTACGCGCCCATCATGTTCATCCTGGCGACGTCCACGGCCTTCTCCCGCGTCCTGACCCTCATGCAGGTCCCGCAGATGGTCAGCGCCTTCATCCTGGACAACTTTACCAATAAGGTGCTCCTGCTGCTCATCATCAACGCCTTCCTGCTGGTCGTGGGCATGGTCATGGATACGACCCCCGCCATCCTGATCCTGTCGCCCATCCTGCTCCCGATCGTGACGGCAGTGGGCATGAACCCGGTCCACTTCGGTGTCGTGATGGTCGTCAACCTGGCCATCGGCTTCGTGACGCCGCCCATCGGTGTCAACCTCTTTGTGGCCAGTTCTCTGACAGAGGTACCCGTCATGGAGATCGCGAAAAAGGCCATGCCCATGATCATCATGTTCCTGATCGCCCTCCTGCTGATCACCTATATTCCGGCGATCAGCCTGTGCCTGTTGTGAGAGCGCTTTGAGAAGGCCCGCGGCGCATAACAGCGCACAGCCTTCTTCATGCATGCCTGCGGCCATAGGCAAATGCCTGCAGACATGCATGATGAAAACAGAAGGGCATGTATGCCTAAGAACAGGAGGTCATAATCACAAGGATGAAAATAAACATGAAAAAGCTTGCGGTCCTGCTGGCGGCGGGAATGCTCATCGCCCTGGCGGGATGCGGAAAAAAAGAGGCGGCCGGACCGGCTTCAGGGGAGACCATGACCTATGCCTGGCCGCTCGGGACCTCGAGCCCGGAGGACACAGTTACCCAGATCTACGCGGAGCGCTTTGCGGAGGAGGTCTCCCGGCTCTCCGGCGGCAGGATGCGGATCCAGGTCTATCCCAACAGTATACTGGGCGGAGACCGGGAGCTTTTGGAATCCTGCAAGGACGGGGACATCCCCTTCGTCGTGCAGAACACGGCCCCGCAGGTCACCTTCCTGCCGGACATCGCGGTATTCGACATGCCCTGCCTCTTTGACAGCATCGAGGATGTCCGTGCCCACATTGACAATAAGGAATTTATGGATCAGATCCAGCAGGTCTACAAAGAAGGCGGTTACGAACTGCTCGGCTATACCGACCAGGGCTTCCGCGTCATGACGACCAACAAGGATGTGTATACGGTCGAGGATTTCAAGGGCCAGAAGATCCGGACCATGGAAAATCCCTACCACCTGCGCTTCTGGAAGGCCCTGGGGGCCAACCCGACGCCCATGACCTTCTCCGAGGTCTACATCGGACTCCAGCAGGGCACCATCGACGCCCAGGAAAACCCCTACGAGGTCATCGTGTCCAACCGCCTGTATGAACAGCAGGACTATGTCATCGAGACCAACCACCTGCCCCACCTGATCTCCCTGATCGTGAGTGATGAATTCATGCAGGGCCTGCCGGAGGACCAGCAGCAGATCATCCGCCAGGCGGCGGAGACAGCCAAGGCGGAAGCCAGACAGGCATCGGACGACCGCATCGCCTCCAGGATCGCCACCATCGAGGAGAGCGGGACCCAGATCATCCGGCTGGATGAGGAGAACACCTTCCTGGTCCGTCAGAAGTGCATCCCGGTCTATGAGGCCATCGAAAAGGATGTTTCGCCCGCCCTGGTCGAGGCCTACTGCGGCGAGGAGCTGCAGGAAATCCGGGACAAGGTGCCATAAAATACCTGCTGCCCATCAGGGGGCGTGAACAGCCTGAATCCATAAATCTTTTCCGAATCTTTTCCGAGTGCTTTGAAATGGGTTGAAAAAGTTTCCCCGCTGTTATAGAATATTTTCGTATTGACGCGAATATCTCAGGAGGTACTTTATATGATTTCTGCAAGTGAGTTCAGGAATGGCATTACGATTGAAAAAGACGGCAGCGTCCTTGAGATCGTTGAATTCCAGCACGTAAAACCCGGAAAAGGCGCTGCGTTCGTCAGAACCAAGCTCAAAGATATCATCAACGGCGGTGTGACAGAGACCACCTTCCGTCCCACAGAGAAATTCCCCCAGGCCAGGATCGACCGCAAGGAATATCAGTATCTGTATCAGGATGGCGATCTCTACGCGTTCATGGACACGGAGACATTTGACCAGATCTCCCTCGGCAAGGACATTGTCGGCGACAACATGAAGTTCGTCAAAGAGAACGATATGGTCAAGGTCAATTCCTACAACAACAATCCGTTCGCGATCGAGCCCCCCATGTTTGTCGAGCTCGAGATCACCGAGACGGAGCCCGGCTTCAAGGGCAACACCGCGACCGGCGCGACCAAGCCCGCCATCGTTGAGACCGGTGCCCAGGTCAGCGTGCCGCTGTTCTGCAACATCGGCGACGTGATCAAGATCGACACCAGATCCGGCGAGTATCTGTCCCGCGCATAAGAAGCGGGCGGGAGACAGCAGTTTTGGATTGAGAATCGTCCATTCCTGATATTCCGATATTCTGTAACCATTCAGGTTCCCCGGCAGGGGAATTGAATCGTTACATGATGCGACAGTTGTCAGAAAAGCAGTGAGTACTGAAACAGAACTCACTGCTTTTTTTCGAGAGGAGGAATGGACGTGAACAGCACGGCAATGAATATGTACGCGGGACTTTCGCTGATGGAAGGCGGGAGATTTTACGGACAGGATATGGACAGGTCCCTGGTGAGGGAGACGGAATACTACAAGCTGCTGCAGCATGAGCTGGAAGAGCTGGGAGGCGGGAACGTGGATATATCGATCCGCGATGTCCGCAAAAACAACGGAATCTACAGGAAAGCCTGCACGGTGCGCTTCGGCGGGGCCCCGATCGCGCCGACGATCTACCTGGAGCCCTTTTATGACCATTACCTGAGAGGGGAGGCGGTCTCCGAGTCCGCGCAGAACATCCTCGATTACTGCAAGGAAAAGACGCCCTCCGTGACCCTGCCGGAGAATTTTTTCCGGGAGTTCGGTTCGATCAGGGACCGGCTGGGCATCAAGCTGATCGGGACCACGCGCAACCAGGCCCTGCTGCAGGATGTCCCGCACGTGGACTTCGAGGGTCTGTCGGCGGTCTTCTATTATCTGCTCAGGGAGAACTCGCTGGGCAACGGCATGATCATGGTCCGCAATGTCGACCTGGAGCGGTGGAACATGACCGTCCAGGAGCTCTATCAGAGCGCCCTGCGGACCTGCCCGCAGATGCTGCCGCCCGTTTTCCGGCCGCTCTCGGAGGTGCTCAATGTGCTGCAGCCGACCGGGGAGGGGGAGCTCTACCTGCTGACCAACGAGGGCGCCCTGTACGGAGCCTCGGTCATTTTGTATCCGGGAATCCTGCAGGAGGCCGCATCCTATATCAACGGCGATTATTTCGTCCTGCCCAGCTCTGTCCACGAGGTCATCCTCCTGCCCGACAACGGCGAGGATCCCGGTGAGCTGCTGCAGATCGTGAGGGAGATCAACCACACCCAGGTGTCGGAGGAGGAGGTCCTGATCGACGGCGTCTTCCGCTATCACGCGGGGGACCCCTCTGTTGTCAGGGTGGCCTGAATACGGGGCGGGCGTGGCGGCTGACGCGGCTTGCGCCGGGGCGCGGCGTCGGCCTTCACCCGCCGGGAAGAAGCGGACGGGTGAGGGGCGTGTACAGGAACGGGGCTGTCCGGTAAGCGCCTGCAGGCCGGCACAGGCTGGAAACATACAGGAATTCATGGTATAAAAATATATACAGGAATGCCTTCAATCCTGCGAACGACCTGGTCCTGTTCAGTGTATTCCTTGTTTTACGGGGGAAACGAAGATGTTAAAAAGTCATGAGAGATTCCACTCTGTAAACGGCAAGAGGCAGATTCTGATCGCCGACGACGAGATGATCAACCGGGCCATCCTGGGAGAGATGCTCAAGGAGGACTATGAGCTCATCTATGCGGTCGACGGCGCGGAGACCCTGGACAAAATGCGCGCCTGCAGGGATACCCTGTCCCTGGTCCTTTTGGATATCCTGATGCCGGTCAAGTCCGGCATGGACGTGCTCAGAGAGGTCAGAAATGACGACCGGCTCTCCAGGATCCCCATCATCGTGATGACGGCGGAGAAAAAAGCCGAGATCGAGAGCCTGGAACTGGGCGCGATCGACTTTATCCCCAAGCCCTATCCGGAGCTGGGCGTCATACAGGCGCGTGTCCGGCGGACGATCGAGCTGTCGGAGGACCGGGAGATCATCCAGTCCACCGAGCGTGACCCCCTGACCGGCCTCTACAACAAGGATTATTTCTACCGCTACGCCCGCCAGTTTGACCAGTACCACAAAGACACGGTGATGGACGCGGTCATCGTGGATGTCAACCATTTCCACATGATCAATGAGCGCTACGGCAAGGCCTACGGGGACGAGGTGCTCCGGAAGCTGTCGGAAAGTCTGCGCAGGATCGTGCAGGAGTCCGGCGGGATCGCCGGCCGCAGAAATGCGGACATGTTCATGATCTACAGCCCCCGCTTCGAGGACCACGAGGCCCTCATGGAAGAGGCGGCCGCCTGCTTTCTGGATGAGGAGTCCAACGAGAACCGTGTCCGTCTCCGCATGGGCGTCTATTCCGGCGTCGATAAAAGTGTCGAGATGGAACAGCGCTTCGACCGGGCCAAGATGGCCGCCGATACGATCCGGGGAAGCTTTGCCAAGACGATCGCCTATTATGACAAAAATCTCCATGAGCGCCAGCTTTACGCAGAGCAGCTGATCGAGGATTTCCCGGCGGCGGTCGCGGAGAAGCAGTTCCAGGTCTTCTACCAGCCCAAATTCGATGTCCGTCCGGACACGCCTGTCCTGGCCGGGGCGGAGGCCCTGGTCCGCTGGTTCCACCCGGAGCTGGGCATGATCAGCCCCGGCTTCTTCATCCCCCTCTTTGAGGAGAACGGACTGATCCAGCGGCTGGACAACTATGTCTGGGAGGAGACTGCCCGGCAGATCCGCGAGTGGAAGGACCGTCTGAACTATTCTGTTCCCGTGTCCGTCAATGTATCCCGGATCGACCTGTTTGACCCGGGGCTGCCGGACAAGCTGCAGGGGATCCTGCGGAAATATGATCTGACCGGCAGGGATTTTCATCTGGAGGTGACGGAGTCAGCCTACACCCAGGATGCGGGCCGGATCATTGAGGCGGTCGAGAACCTGCGCGCCCTGGGCTTTCTGATCGAGATGGATGATTTCGGGACCGGCTATTCGTCCCTGCACATGATCTCGTCCCTGCCCATCGACGTCCTCAAGGTGGATATGCAGTTCATCCGGGAGGCCTTCTCCGTGGGCGGCAACACCCATATGCTGGACGTGATCATCGGGATCGCGGACTACTTGTCCGTGCCCGTGATCGCGGAGGGCGTGGAGACCCAGGAACAACTCCATGCGCTCAAACAGCTGGGCTGTGACCTGGTCCAGGGATATTTCTTCTCGAAGCCGGTGCCGGCTGTGGAATTTGAGCCCTTTATCCTGCAGAAAAAAGAAAGTGACCTGGCGGAGGAGCAGATTAAAAAAGACGAGGAGCCCCTGAGCGAGTCGGCGGAGGCTGTCATGCGCCGCATGAAGGCCGATGCCCTGCGGGGGGAGAAGGAGCAGGCCGCGGGAGGCGGTGAAGGCACAGCGGATTCCGCCGGCGGGGACAGACCGGCCGGGGAGGGCTCCGGCAAGGACAGCGCAGGCACCGCGCGGTTCGGGCAGACTGCCGGAGGAGCGGGCAGGACCGGCGGAGAGAAGAGACCGGCCGCCGGACAGTCTGCTGAAGAGGAATACACCGGGCCGTCGCCGAAGGGACACCCCGCCATCCATCTGCGGACGACGACACTCTTTGCCACCATTCTGGCCCTGCTGGCCGCCCTGGCCCTTCTGGCGGCCGATATTTCGGTGTCGAACGGCTACCGCCGGATGGAAAAGGCCAGCGACCGCTACATTGATGCCCAGCTGGCCGCCTCGGACATGGAGTCGGGCTCCGATTATCTGACGGACCGGGTCCGCTGCTTTGTCGTGACAGGTGAGATCCAGTATCTGAGAGATTTTTTCGAGGAGGTCGAGGTCACCCGGCGCAGGGACAAGGCGGTCCAGAATCTGGAGGTCCTGCTGGAGGGAACCGACAGCACAGCCCTTGACAACCTGAACACGGCCCTGGTCCTCTCCAACGAGCTGATTGGCGTTGAAAATAAGGCCATGCGCCTGATGTATGAAGCCGGAAGCTATGAGGAAAAGGATATTCCCGAGGAGATCCGCAGCATAGCGCTGAGCGGGGAAGAGCAGAAGATGACGCCCGAGGAGCTGAAGGCGAAGGCGCAGACCCTGGTCTTCGACAACAACTACATGCACTACAAGGACAGAATCCGGGAGAGCGTCCGGCTCTGCACCCAGTCTCTGATCCGGTCCTCCAGCACGGAGCTGGAGCAGGCGTCCGCCCAGCTGGCCCTCCTGGTCCAGATCCAGACGGTCATGACCATCGTCTTTTTGCTGATCGTTATCTTTATCGTCGTGGTCATCGCACAGATGATCCGCAGGCCCCTGACCGTCATGGTGGAAAAAATGGAGGCGAGGGAGCCTGTCGAGCCGACTGGCGTGGAGGAACTGCGCTTTGTCACGCGGATGTACAACGGCATCCTGCATGAAAACAAGGTCTCGCAGGAGCGGCTCAGCCACGAGGCCTCCCACGACGCCCTCACCGGCCTGTTCAACCGCGGCGCCTACGATCTCTGGATGAGCAGCGCGGACACGGACCACATCGCCCTGATCATGATCGACGTCGACCACTTCAAGTCGGTCAATGACAACTACGGCCATGCCGTGGGTGACCGGGTCCTTAAGCGGGTGGCGGAGATCCTGCGCCAGAGCTTCCGCTCGGTCGATATCATCTGCAGGGTCGGCGGAGACGAGTTCGTCGTGGTCATGACCCGTGTCAACAGTTCCATGCGGCAGCTGGTCTACAACAAGATCAGCCATGCCAACGACCTGCTCCAGCACCCCAAGGACGACCTGCCGCCGGTCTCTCTGAGCGTCGGCGTTGCCTTCTCCGACCGGAGCAATCCGCAGGGGGATATCTTCAAGGACGCCGACACGGCCCTCTACCGGGTCAAGGACGCCGGCCGCAACGGCTGCGCGATCTACTGACGGTCTTTACTTTTTAACCTCCCTGAGATACAATACCTTTATCTGTGCGCAAAAGCGCGGACAACTGAATTTTATAACTCGTAGAGGTGAAGTATGGAGAGAGAACAGTATCTGGAAGTTTACCGCCACTCCCTGGCCCATGTCCTGGCCAAGGCAGTATTTGAGATCTTTGGAAAAGAAAACGTGCAGTATGCCATCGGTCCGCAGATCTCGGACGGTTTTTACTATGATTTTATTCTGCCCAGGCAGGTGAACAAGGACGATTTCAAGACCATCGAGAACAAGATGAAGGAGATCCTCAAGCGCCGCGAGGACTGGACCGAGCAGGAGCTGTCCCGCGACGAGGCCCTCAAGCTCTTTGAAGGTCAGAAGTTCAAGACCGAGCTCATTCAGGATCTGCCCGAGGACGAGCGGATCACCGTCTATTACACCGGCGATGACTTCGTGGACCTCTGCCGCGGCCCCCATATCTCCAATTCCCAGGAGCTGATGAGCGCTGCCTTCGAGATCCGCAGCGTGTCGGGCGCCTACTGGCGCGGCGATGAGCACCGCGATTCCCTGCAGAGGATCTATGCCTACGCCTTCCCGGACAAACAGGCCCTCAAGGCCCACAAGGCCCTGATCAAGGAGGCCATGGAGCGTGACCACAAAAAGCTGGGTCCCCAGCTGGACCTCTTCATGTTCGACGAGACCGCCCAGGGCATGCCCTACTGGCTCCCCCGCGGCTGGCGCGTCTTCAACACCCTGCTGGACTACTGGCGCGGCATCCATGACCTCCACGGCTATCAGGAGATCTCCGCGCCCATCATCAACAACAAGAAGCTCTGGCTGATCAGCGGCCACTGGGCCCACTATGTGAACAACATGTTCATCATCCCCGGCAAGGACGGCACCATCGAGGCCGACGACACCATGGCCGCCAAGCCCATGAACTGCCCCAACGCCATGATGGCCTACAAGCGCCGCGTGCACTCCTACCGCGACCTGCCCATCCGCTACTCCGAGACAGACGTCGTGCACAGAAAGGAGAAGACCGGCCAGCTCAATGGCCTCTTCCGCGTGCAGATGTTCCGCCAGGACGACGACCACACCTTCGTCATGGAGAGCCAGATCGAGGACGAGATCAAGGATGTCCTGGGCATCGCCGATGAGATCTACCAGACCTTCGGCCTGTCCTACCGCGCCGAGCTCTCCACCCGCCCCGAGGACTTCATGGGCGACATCGAGCTCTGGAACCAGGCGGAGGCCTCCCTCAAGAAGATCCTGGACAACATGTACGGCGAGGGCAATTATGAGATCAACGAGGGCGACGGCGCCTTCTACGGTCCCAAGATCGACCTGCAGATCAAGGACGCCCTGGGCCGTGAGTGGCAGTGCGGCACCGTCCAGCTGGACTTCCAGCTGCCCCGCAACTTCGAGCTGACCTACACCGCCAGCGACGGCACCGAGAAGACCCCGGTCGTCATCCACCGGGCCCTGTTCGGATCCCTGGAGCGCTTCATCGGCATCCTGATCGAGCACTTCAAGGGCGCCTTCCCCTTCTGGCTCTCTCCCTACCAGGTGGGCATCGTCCCCATCCGTGTAGAGCACAATGAGTATGCGAAGAAGGTCGCCGGCAAGCTGGCTGCCAACCGCATCCGCTTCGAGGCCGACTACTCCGACAAGAACATGAAGGAGAAGATCAAGTACTACAAGAACTTCAAGACCCCCTATGTCATCGTCCTGGGCGACAAGGAGGCCGAGGAGGGCACCGTCTCCATCAACCTGCGCGGTTCCAACCGCCAGCTCAACAACATCCCGCTCGACACCTTCATCGAAATGTGCCTGAAGATGAACCGCGAGCACAGCCTGGACCTGATCGATTCCGTGGAATAAGTTCTGTTGAGAACCGCGTTTTCCGGACCTTTCGGAGGCCCGGAAAAGGATGTTTTCTTCAATATGTATTTGATAAAAAATGCTTTTGTGCGTATTTTCACACAAAAGCATTTTTTTCTGGAATAGGAGCGAAGGATACCGTATACTGAAATTAACTATGTGCTCTGTTCTATACATAGTTAAATAAGTGTAGTTTATACATAAGATATTATTTCCAGGGACAACAGAAGTGCAGTGCCGCCGGCCAGTCTCTGACAACCGGCAGAGGGAGGAAAAACACTAGATGACACCCGAGAGAATCAGAGAACTCAAATTGATCGCAAACAAGGGACGGATGTACATAGTTAAGGAGACACACGCCGCCAAGTCCGGGCATCCCGGCGGAAGCATGGGCGCCATGGATCTGATGACTTACCTCTATAACGAGGAGATGCGGATCGATCCGCAGAATCCCAAAGATGAGAACCGCGACCGCTTTGTCCTGTCCAAGGGCCACTGTGCGCCCGGACTCTATGCCGTCCTGGCCATGCGGGGCTTTTTCCCGGAGGAAGACCTGATGACCATCCGCAAGATCGGATCCTATCTGCAGGGACATCCCAATATGAACACGACGCCCGGCGTGGACTTCTCCACCGGATCTCTGGGACAGGGCTATTCCGCAGCCTGCGGTATGGCCAACGCGGCAAAGAATGTCCTGAAGAAGGATATCAATGTCTACGCCCTTCTGGGCGACGGCGAGATCGAAGAGGGCCTGGTCTGGGAGGCATCTGAATACGCTGCCCACTACGGCCTGGACAACCTCTGTATCGCGGTCGACATCAACGGCCTGCAGATCGACGGCGCCACCAAGGACGTCATGAACATGGAGCCCATCGACGAGAAGTTCGCGTCCTTCGGCTTCAACATCGTCAAGATCGATGGCAACGACTACAATGACCTGGAGAAGGCTTTTGCCGCCTTCCACGCTGTGAAGGGCTCCGGAAAGCCCACCGCCATCCTCATGCAGACCGTCAAGGGACTGGGTGTCTCCTACATGGAGAACCAGGCATCCTGGCACGGCAAGGGACCCAACGACGCGGAGTGCGCCCAGGCTCTCGAGGAACTTGAGGCGACCCGCAGACTGATCGAGGCGGAGGGAGCAGACGTCTCCCCCAAGGCAGAGACACCGTCCGGCATCCAGAGAGGGGAGGACTGAACACATGGCAGAAGTGAAAAAGATCGCAACCAGAGACAGCTATGGGAAAGCCCTCGTCGAACTCGGCGCCATCGATGAACGCGTCGTGGCTATCGACGCCGACCTGGCCGGCTCCACCAAGACCGGCATGTTCAAAAAGGCCTACCCCGACCGCCACTTCAACTGCGGCATCGCCGAGTGCAACGTCATGGGCACCGCCGCCGGCATGGCCGCCATGGGCCTCATCCCCTTCGCGTCCAGCTTCGCCATGTTCGCGTCCGGCCGCGCCTGGGAGGTCATCCGCAACTCCATCGGCTACCCCCACCTCAACGTCAAGATCTGCGCCTCCCACGGCGGCATCTCCGTCGGCGAGGACGGCGCCTCCCACCAGTGCTGCGAGGATTTCGCCCTCCTGCGCGTCATCCCCGGCATGCTCGTCATGTCCCCCGCGGATGACGTCGAGGCCCGCCAGATGGTCCGCGCCGCCTATGAATACGACGGCCCCGTCTACATCCGCCTGGGCCGCGCCGCCATCCCCGTCTTCCACGACGAGGCCACCTACAAATTCCAGATCGGCAAGGCCGAAGTCCTCCACGAGGGCAATGACATCGCCATCATCTCCAACGGCGTCCTCACCTACGAGGCCCTCAAGGCAGCCGAGAAGCTCGAACAGGAAGGCATCCACGCCCGCGTCCTCAACATGGGCACCATCAAACCCATCGACGCTGAAGCCGTCGTCGCCGCCGCGAAGGAATGCGGAGGCAAAATCATCACCGCCGAAGAACACAGCGTCATCGGCGGCCTGGGCGAAGCCGTCTGCGCCGTCCTCGCTGAGAAATACCCCGCCCGCGTCCGCCGCATCGGCCTCCAGGACGTTTTCGGCTACTCCGGCCCCATGGCCGACCTCATGGTCGAATTCGGCCTCGACGCCGACTCCATCGTGAAGGAGACAAAGGCATTTCTGGCCGAATGAGTCACCGGGGACGTTTTAACCTGACTCATTTGAGCCAGACTGATGCGCCCGGAACCGCCGGAGTCCGGCTGTTATGCCTCACATTGAAAAAGGAATGATGTTTTTGGCTATACACAAAATGGCTTCTGCCGCAGACTAACACGCATAGATATTAAAAACCCCTGCTGTCAATTGAAACAGCAGGGGTCTTTCTTTTCACTATTATATTTCAATCTTTTCTTTGCCGGGATGGGTGGGAGGACCATCCTGGCAGACCCAAAAGATGAGTCACTTTGTTACGTCCCTATTGACTCACACTGACTCATTACAGCTTCAGTCCGGTGAGCAGGGTGTAGGCCTCCTCATACTTGGCGATGGTCTTGTCGATGACATCCTGGGGAAGCTTGTAGTCGCTGTCGGGATTGGCTTTGAGCCAGTCGCGGACGAACTGCTTGTCGAAGGAGGGCTGGCCGTGGCCGGGCTCGTAGCCCTCTGCGGGCCAGAAGCGGCTGCTGTCGGGGGTCAGCATCTCGTCGCCCAGGACGACATTGCCCTTCTCGTCCAGGCCGAACTCGAACTTGGTGTCGGCGATGATGATGCCGCGGGTACGCGCGTACTCGGCGCACTTCTTGTAGAGGGCGATGGTGCAGTCGCGGAGCTTCTCCGCGTACTCCTGTCCCTTGCCGGGGAAGGCCTTCTCCAGAACATCGATGCTCTGCTCAAAGCTGATGTTCTCGTCGTGGTCGCCGATCTCGGCCTTGGTGCTGGGGGTGTAGATGGGCTCAGGCAGCTGATCGCACTCTTTCAGTCCCTCGGGAAGCTGAATGCCGCATACGGTCCCGTTCTTCTTGTAGCTCTCCCAGCCGCTGCCGGTGATGTAGCCGCGGACGATGCACTCGATGGGGAGCATGGTCAGCTTCTTGCACATCATGCTGTTGCCGTCAAACCGGTCCTGGCGGAAGAATTCAGGCATATCGGTAACATCCGTGCTGATCATGTGGTTGGGCAGGATGTCCTTTGTATAGTCAAACCAGAAGCGGGACATCTGGGTCAGGACGGTGCCCTTCTTGGTGATCTTGTTCTTGAGGATCACGTCGAAAGCGGAGATGCGGTCTGTCGCCACCATGATCAGGCTGTCGCCGACATCGTAGATCTCACGTACCTTGCCTTCCTTGACGGGCGTATATTCCTTCATCGTATCTGAACTCCTTTCAAAGCTGCTCGTACCTGTTCCACCTGTCGTATGTCCGGACCAGATACATCTAATTTCTACAGAATACCGCTATAGTATCACAGTTTTTCTCCGAGTGGAAATAAATAAGAAAAAAAGTGCAAAAAAACAGAAAATGCGGCAAGTCAAATATCACACATCGGACCGGGGAAGCAGTTAACAGGTGTACGGAAGCATGGTAGAATGAAAGCCGGATGTCTTTGCGCATGGCAATGCATGATTCGTTTAAAATGATGGGAAAAACAATGAAAGAATATATCAGTCTGGGGCTTCTGGCCCATGTGGACGCGGGCAAGACGACCCTCTCAGAGGCACTGCTGCACAGGACGGGCGCGATCCGGAGCGCGGGCCGTGTCGATCATAAGGACGCGTTTCTCGACACCGACAATATGGAGCGCGAGCGCGGGATCACGATTTTCTCCAAGCAGGCTTCATTTACGACATATCCGCCTGTCTCACCGGAGGCAGGGGGCGGCTTCGCTAAGACAGCAGGGAAGGGAAGCGGGAAAAAGGCAAAGGATGCAGCTGGTGAAGACGGGGATCCTGCGCGCGTCTGGACCCTGGTGGATACCCCCGGCCACGCGGATTTCTCCACGGAGATGGAGCGGGTCCTGCAGGTCCTGGACTACGCGGTCCTGATCATCAGCGCGGCGGACGGGGTCACGGGCCAGGTGCGCACGCTCTGGCGGCTGCTGGATCACTACGGGGTCCCGGCCTTCCTTTTTGTCAACAAGATGGACCAGTCCGGTGCGGACCGGGCGGCCGTCTATGCGCAGATCCGTCAGGAACTGGGGACTGCCTGCGTCGACCTGCAGGAGGCTTTTGCCGGGCAGACCGGACAGGGCACACAGCCGGACCGAAAGGGCCTGACAGAGAAGAGCTCTCAGCCGGATCTGAAGAACGCGGCGGGAAAAGGAAGCCCGGAGCCGGGCTATGCCGGCGTGACTGGACTTCCCGTCTTTTCCCCCGGTCTCCAGGAGGAGATCGCGGTCTGTGACGAAGACCTGATGGAGCGCTTTCTGGAGGGAGAGGAGATTACCTGTGCGCAGGCGGCGTCCCTTGCCGCGAAGCGCAGGCTCTTTCCTGTCTGCTTCGGGTCGGCCCTTCGCGAGGAGGGAGTCGACGACCTTCTGGCCATGCTGGATACGCTGGCCGTGGAGCCGGCCCGTGGGGATGCCTTCGGCGCCCGGGTCTACAAGATCACCTACGAGGGCGGAAGTGCCGGCGCCGGGGGGACCGGCGGCAGCGGTTCCAGGCTGACCTGGATGAAGATCACCGGCGGCGCCCTGCAGCCCCGCCAGCTGATCCCGGAGAGCCCGGATGAAAAGGGCCAGCCCGAGAAGGCGGCCCAGCTCCGTTTCTATAAGGGAGAAAAATACGAGGCCCTGCAGGAGGCGCCCGCCGGCATCATCGTGGCGGTCCCCGGCCTGACGGGGACGCGCGCGGGCATGGGCCTGGGCGCGGAGGCCGGCGTGGAGGAGGCCGAGCGCCTGCTGCAGCCGGTCATGCAGTCCCGCCTGCTCCTGCCGCCCGGCCAGGACCTCTTCGCGGCCTACCGCAAGCTCCGCGCCCTGGAGGAGGAGGATCCCATGCTCCGCCTCTCCTATGACGAGGAGAAAAAGGAGATCACAGTCCAGGTCATGGGCCAGGTCCAGCGCGAGATCCTGCAGCGCATGATCGAGGACCGCTTCGGCATGCGGGTGGAATTCGGACCCTCCCGCATCATCTATAAAGAGACCATCGCGGAGGCGGCGGAGGGCGTCGGCCACTTCGAACCCCTGCGCCACTACGCGGAAGTCCATCTCCTTCTGGAGCCCGGGGAACCGGGGTCCGGCCTGGTCTTCGAGAGCCGCTGCGCTGTCAACGACCTGGCCCTCAACTGGCAGCGCCTGATCCTGACCCACCTGGAGGAGCGGCGTCACCGCGGCGTCCTGACCGGGGCAGAGATCACCGATATGAAGATCAGTATCATCGGCGGCCGGGCCCATGCCAAGCACACCGAGGGCGGCGACTTCCGCAAGGCGACCTACCGGGCGGTCCGCCAGGGCCTCATGATGACACAGTCCGTCCTCCTGGAGCCCGCCTATGACTTTGTGCTGGAACTTCCGCAAGAGAACGTGGGCCGCGCCATGGCGGACCTGCAGCAGATGGACGCCTCCTTCGGACAGCCGGAGTTTGCCGGCAGTCCCGCGGGCAGTGCGGGTCCTGGCGGCGGAGCCGGTGCGGGCGCCGGGTACGGTGCCGGAAGCGCAGCTCCCGGCAGCAGCGGAAACGTCATCCTGCGCGGCACGGTCACGGTCGCGGCCCTGGGCAACTATGTCGAGGAGGTCGCCGCCTATACCCGGGGCGCGGGATCCCTGCAATGCACCCTGCACGGCTATGTCCCCTGCAAAAACGCGGAGGCTGTCATCGCTGCCTCCGGCTATGACCCGGAGCTGGATGTGCGCAACCCCTCCTCCTCCGTCTTCTGTTCCCACGGCGCGGGCACTATCATCCCCTGGTACGAGGTGCGGAGCTTCATGCACGTAGACACAGGCTGGCGTTTCCCCGAGGAGGCCCCTGCCATGACCGCGGACGAGTCACTCGATCTCGCCGCGGAGCGCGCCCGTAAAGCCGCGGAGGAGCGGGAGAAGAAAAAGCGCCTCCTGGAGCAGGGGATCCTGCCCGAGCCGACCGACTGGACCGTAGATGATCCAACGGGCGCCGCCGGAAACGGTCAGCCCCTCTCAGGCAGCCGCGGGAGCGGCCCTGCCGGCGTTGGAAACGGCAGAAATCCGGGACAGGGCGCCGGCGGCAGCGGAGCACAGGGCTCTGCGGGCGGCCGGAAGCAGGACGACGCCTTCAAGCGGCGCCAGCAGGCCGTTTTTGCCGCGGAGAAGGAGCTCATGCAGATCTTCGAGCGGACCTACGGCCCCGTCAAACCCCGCGCCGGTGCCGGGAGCGACCTTTTTGACAGCTATGCAGCCGCCGAAAGCGGCGTGAAGAAAAAGAAGGCCTCCTCAGACCCCTGGGGGCTGGAAAATCCCGACGGGGCAGGCGCAGCAGGCGGCACCGCCGGCGCCCGCGTGAAAAAGAGCCAGACGCCGCAGGACCACTACCTGCTGGTCGACGGCTACAACATCATTTTTGCCTGGGACGACCTGCGGGAGCTGGCCCTGCGGGACATCAAGTCCGCCCGCGACAAGCTGATGGACATCCTGTCCAACTTTGCCGGCTACAGGCTTGAGAAGGTCATCCTGGTCTTCGACGCCTACAAGGTGGCCGGCGGCCCCCGCGAGGTCCTTCGCTGGCACAACATCGACGTCGTCTTCACCAGGGAGGCGGAGACGGCCGACCTCTATATCGAGAAGACCGCCCACACCCTCGTGTCCAAAAAGTACAAGGTCACCGTCGCGACCTCCGACGCCGTCGAGCAGATCATCATCTTCGGCGCCGGCGCCTACCGCATGTCCGCCCAGATGCTCCTGGAGGAGATCATCTTCACGGAGCGGGAGCTGCGCGAGCGCTACGGGATCGGGACAGACGAGTGAAAAGCGCGCGCCATTACCGGCAGATAGTGTTATAATCATACATGTATGCGGGCTCTTACCTATGGGCAAATATATGACAGCAGCATAACATTACTAAAAGAGAGGAACATTATGAAAAAGAAAATGAAATGGAAAAGCGCAGCGGCCCTCTGGGCGCTGATCCTGGCAGTCGCCCTGGCGGGCTGCGGCGGCAGCGCCGCTCCAGCCGCAAAGGCGGATGACAAGGCACAGGAGACAACAGCCAATCAGGAGGATGCAGCATCCGAACAGGATGATGCTGCGGCACCTGAGCAGGACGACGCTGCGGCTGAGAAAAAAGAAGAAGCGGCGGAAGCTGACACCGCTGCAACGGCAGCGACGACTGCGGCAGTGACAACTGATGCAGCAGTGACAACTGATGCTGCGGTCGTGGATGGCGACGACATGCTCTCTCTGTGGACCTCTGACGCCGAGGCCAAGAAGCAGCTGGTCGAGTACATGGACGCCATCACGCGCGAGGACAGCGCGGACTACATCCCCGAGGACTGCCGCATCGCGGTATTTGACTTCGACGGAACCCTCTTCTGCGAGACAGACCCCAACTATTTTGACTACTGCCTGCTCGTCCACCGCGTGCTGGAGGATCCCGACTACAAAGACCAGGCCAGCGACTTCGAGCGCGAGACCGCCGAGAAGATCGTGAAGCAGAATGAGACCGGCGAGTCCTTTGAGGGACTGGAGGTGGACCACGGAAAATGCATCGCCTCCTCTTTCTCCGGCATGACCATCGATGAGTTCAGCAGCTACATACAGGAGTTCAAGAAAGAGGCTATGCCCTCCTACGAGGGAATGACCCGCGGCGGCGGCTACTATCTGCCCATGCTGCAGATCGTCGATTACCTGCAGGCCAACGGCTTCACCGTCTACGTCGTCAGCGGCACGGACCGCTTCATCGTCCGCGGCATCATCCAGGACTCCCCACTCAAGCTCCCGCCCCGTCAGATCATCGGGTCTGACGAGACCGTCGTGACCAGGAACCAGGGCGAAACCGACGGCCTGGACTATGTCTTTGACGAGGACGACGAGCTGGTCCTCGGCGGCGATTTCGTCGTCAAGAACCTCAAGATGAACAAGGTCGCCGTCATTGCCAAGGAGATCGGTCAGCAGCCCGTCCTTTCCTTCGGCAACAGCACAGGCGACTCCAGCATGGCCGAGTACGTCATCAACAACAACCCCTTCCGCGCCATGGCCTTCATGCTCTGCTGCGACGATACCGAGCGCGAGAACGGCAATGTCGAGAAGGCGGACAAAATGTTTGGCCTCTGCGAAGAGTACGGATGGGTTCCGGTCTCCATGAAGAACGACTGGACCACCATCTACGGCGACGGCGTCACAAAGAAATGATCCCGTGAGTCACCCGGGACGAATCTCTATGACTCTATGAGCCGCCCGGGACGTATCTCTCCGGTTCTGTTAACCGGGAGAACCGTCCCGGGTGGTTTTTTTTCCGGGGCGGAAGGCGGTCTGCTTAATGCCTGCGGCACTCTCTCTCCCGACGGTCGACCTCAAAACAGGACAGGGAATGCAAAATTGCACGAAATCCGGTTCAAAAAACCGCTCGGCTGGGGTATAATCTTTCTTGTAAATGTTGTTCTCAGGATAGGACGGCAGCGGCGGCCGACACTTTATGACCGGCAGTCCGCCCCGTAAAAAAAGGAGGTCAATATGGCAAAACTGACAGTGTTCAAGTGCAAGAAGTGCGGCAGCATGGTCGTCAAGATCAACCAGGGCGGATGTTCCCCCTCCTGCTGCGGCGAGCCCATGAAGGAGCTGCGCGCAAATGATACCGACGGCGCCAAGGAGAAGCACGTTCCCGATGTCAAGGTCGAGGACGGCGTGGTCAAGGTTCAGGTCGGTTCCGTTGCCCATCCCATGCTCGATGAGCACTACATCGTTTTCATCGCCCTCGAGACAGAGAAGGGCGTCCAGGTCAAGTGGCTCAATCCCGGCGAGGCACCTGCCGCAGAGTTCACCCTGGTCGACGACAAGCCCCTCACCGTCTACGAGTACTGCAACCTGCACGGCCTCTGGAAGGCGGACATCTGATCCGGAACAGGCGCAAGGGCTGAATGCGGCTGATGCGATAGAATAATAGCTTATGTCATTTCAGCCGGGCCCCGGGAAGCAAGAGAAATCTGCCTGCGGGATTTACAATTGAATGAATGAGGAAATCTCCGGTCCGGCTGTGCCGACCGGGGGTTCCGCCCCTGGGTGGGCCGGTCTTTTCGAGGACCGGCCCTTTTCTGCGGTCTGTAAAGTTCCACGCGCAGGCTTCTGTTTCAGACACAGCATTCCGCCTTCTTCACGGCTCAGACGTCCTGCTATGATTCTCCCGATTCTGCTCGTCTGCGCGGAAGTTTTTGCCGACATGCGCCAGAACCTCTATTTCCTGCTATAATATGAGCGAACAGATCACTGCGCCGGGCGGGTGCAGGCGTATGTGTATGCATTCGCAGATACTTGCGCACGAAAGCCGACTTACAAGACAACAGTATTCGTGGAATATGCTTGTTCGGAAAGACTGGAGGACGTCCATGAAAAAGAATGAAATAGAAAAGAAAAGGAGACTGACCCGGGATGGTGAAAAGAAAGTCAAATCCGTCCGGGGCACTGTCGTAAAGGATACAGAGAAAGCCAGAGGGGAAAAAGCCAGAGGGAATACCTCGAAAACAGCCAGAGCAGTGAAAAAGAAGGAAGAACCGGGCGCAGAGACGGCGAAGAAAAAGAAGTCCCGCTGTCCCGTCTCCAGATTCTGCGGCGGCTGCACCATGATCGACATGCCCTATGACGAGCAGATCCGCGACAAGTGGGAGACACTGGAGGACCTGATCGGGGACTATGTCGTGCCGGAGCCCTTCATCCGCATGAAGGCGCCGGACCACTACAGGCACAAGGTGACCAGCGTCTTCGCGCACGACAGGAAGGGAAAGCCAGTCTGCGGCATCTACCGCCAGGGGACCCACGAGGTGGTTCCGGTCAGATCCTGCCTGATCGAGCACATCCAGGCGGACCGGATCATCCAGACCATTTATTCCCTGCTCCCCTCCTTCCGGATCCACGTCTACGATGAGGATCTGGACATGGGCCTCCTGCGGTACGTGCAGGTGCGCGCCGCGAGGGCGACCGGGGAGATCATGGTGACCCTGGTCCTGACGGATCCCGTCCTGCCCTCCCGCAACACCTTTGTGCGGGAGCTGACCAAGCGCCACCCGGAGATCACGACCATCGTCATCAATGTCAACGACCGCGACACGACCATGATCCTGGGGAGTAAGGAGACCATTATTTACGGCAAGGGATATATTGAGGACGTCCTGTGCGGTAAACGTTTCCGGATCTCCTCCCGGTCCTTCTACCAGGTCAATCCCCTGATGACGGAGAAGCTCTACAACATCGCAATCGACTGTGCGGCCCTGTCCGGCAAGGAGAACATACTGGACGCCTACTGCGGCATCGGCACCATCGGTATCATTGCCGCGCCCCACGCCCGCCGCGTGCTCGGAGTGGAACTCAACGAAGAGGCTGTCCGCGATGCCCGTCACAATATCAGCGCCAACAAGCTCGACAATATCGAGGTCATGCAGGGCGACGCCACGGAATTCATGACCGGCCTGGCGGAGCGGCTGAGCGACGCGGAGGCAGAAGCGGAAGCGGGCGCAAAAACGGGACAGGACCTGCCGGAGCGCTTTGATGTCCTCTTCATGGACCCGCCCCGGAGCGGAGCGACAGAGGACTTCATGCGGGCGGCCTGCGCGATCAGCCCCCGCAAGATCGTCTACATCTCCTGCAGCCCCTGGTCCCTGCAGCGGGACCTGGCCTTCTTTACGGAGAACGGCTATGAGGTGAAAAAGGCGATCCCTGTGGACATGTTCCCCTACACCGGCGGTGTCGAGACGGTATGTCTATTGTCCAAACTTAATTCAAAGCAACATATCGAGATTAACTTGGATATGGATGAGCTGGATCTGACCGATGCAGAGAAGAAAGCCACCTACCAGGAAATCAAGGATTATGTGCTGGAGCATAGCGGCTTGAAAGTCAGCAGCTTGTATATCGCACAGGTAAAACAGCAGTGCGGTATCATCGAGCGTGAGAATTACAATAAGCCGAAGTCTGAGGACGCTAAACAGCCCCAATGCCCGCTGGATAAAGAAAAAGCAATCAAGGAGGCATTGAAGCACTTCGGAATGATTTAAGGAGGGCGGATATGACGCATTTGATTTCCTGTGAGTTTAACATGGATACTGCTTGTGTGGAACTGAAATTTACCGATGGCAGCATGATTGCGATTGATACGATTGCCGTTGAGAACGAGGTTGCCGACAATATGTATCAGCGGTCTGAGCTTGACTATCTGATCTACAATGCACCGCTTGAATACGCCGATTTTATCTTGAACGGTGATCCTGAAACCTATTTGAAAACTGTAACAGAGTATAAAAGCCTTGATTAATACTTAATATAGCAGAATGTGAATAAATTGTAACAATCCGTACATACCTATTGACAAGGTAGGCAATCCAGAGTATAATTAATATCAATTTAATACTTCAAACCGTTGAAGCGGAGATAACGGCAATGATGCCTTTACAGAGAACCTGTGGTGCTGAGAGTCAGGTAAGAAACAAGTTGTCAAATGGACCGCTGAGGGCGCAGTCAAATGTGAATTTCACAAAGTATTCTGCGACGTTGTAGGCAGACGTCATATGCCGGGGATATGTTGGTATCCTGCTAAGCGCATAGGGTCATTCCTATGAATCAAGGTGGCACCGCGGATAGTGTTATTCGTCCTTGACAGAGGGTATATTTCTGTCAAGGGCGTTTTTGTTTTAAAACTCCTTTGACAGTGAAAAGTCAAAGGAGTTTTTCCTTTTTACAGGAGGTTGTAATATGCTGCTGAAAAAGCGTTGGTGGCGCCCCAAGCGCCTGATAAAAGACTTGAATATAGATCATAACCTAAAATTAAAACCAACTTAACTTTCTCAATTTGGAGGTGCAGTAAATGAAAATTCTGCCAACTTTAGCTGAAGTCAAGGAATTTGCTTCAGCCGCAAAATATAATGTGCTTCCGGTAAACTGTGAAATTCTTTCCGACTTCACAACACCCATTGAAACGATGAAGATACTGAAAAATGTATCGACGCACTGCTATATGCTGGAATCCGCACAGGCAAATGAAACTTGGGGACGATATACATTCCTTGGCTTTGATCCGAAAATGGAGATCACCTGTATGGACGGCGAAATGAAGATCGGCAATCTCAAAGTCAAAACAGACAACCCATCCGATTACCTTCGTCAGATCCTTGCCGATTATAAAAGTCCCCGTTTCGATTATCTCCCTTCCTTTACAGGCGGCCTTGTCGGATACTTCTCCTATGATTATCTCACCTACAGTGAGCCGACCGTCAAATGTGATGTAGAAGATACCGAGGCATTTAAGGATGTTGACCTGATGCTCTTTGATAAAGTTATCGCATTCGATCTTCTCCGACAGAAAATTATTCTCATTGTAAATATGCCGCTGGATGAGCCGGAAACTGGCTACAACAAAGCAGTTATGGAGCTCAATCAGCTTGTGGAGCTTCTTCGTAACGGCGAAAAGAAAAACGAACCCGGCGGCAAGCTGCTTGGCGAGGTCACGCCCCTGTTCAATAAAGAACAGTTCTGCGGTATGGTGGAAAAAGCAAAGCACCATATCCGTGAGGGGGATATCTTCCAGATCGTGCTTTCCAACCGTCTGAGTGCTCCCTTTGAGGGAAGCCTCTTAAACACCTACCGTATGCTTCGCACCATCAATCCTTCACCGTATATGTTCTATTTTTCCGGAACCGACGTAGAGGTTGCGGGAGCCTCGCCGGAAACCTTAGTTAAGCTGGAAAACGGCGTTCTTCATACCTTCCCCTTGGCAGGAACCAGACCGAGAGGTAGGACAGATGAAGAGGATAAGGCGCTTGAAGCAGAGTTGCTTGCCGACGAAAAGGAGCTTGCCGAACACAATATGCTGGTTGACCTTGGCAGAAACGATCTCGGCAAGATCAGCAAATTCGGTACGGTACAGGTTGAGAAGTTACACTCCATCGAACGCTATTCCCATGTGATGCACATTGGCTCTACGGTGCGTGGTGAGATATATGATAACCACGATGCGCTGGATGCCATTGAAGCGGTGCTGCCTGCAGGAACACTTTCCGGTGCACCGAAGATCAGAGCCTGCCAGCTTATCGGGGAACTGGAAAACAATAAACGCGGCATCTACGGCGGTGCCATCGGATATATTGACTTCACGGGCAATATGGATACCTGCATCGCTATCCGCATTGCCTACAAGAAAAACGGCAAGGTATTTGTTAGAAGCGGCGCCGGCATCGTGGCAGATTCTGTTCCCGAAAAGGAATTTGAAGAATGCCTGAACAAAGCCAAATCTTCACTCAAAGCATTGGAGCTTGCACAGGAGGGTGAATTATGATTTTACTGATCGATAACTACGACAGCTTTTCCTATAACCTCTATCAGCTCATCGGTGAGATCGAACCCGATATCAAAGTCATCCGCAACGATGAAATGACGGTGGAACAGATCAAAGATCTAAAGCCCGATCGTATCATTCTGTCGCCCGGCCCCGGCAGACCGGAGAATGCAGGAGTTATCATTGATGTTGTAAAAACGATCCACGATATCCCGATCTTAGGTGTTTGTCTCGGTCATCAGGCGATCTGCGCGGCGTTCGGTGCCACCGTAACCTACGCAAAGCAGCTGATGCACGGCAAGCAGTCGGATGTAAAATTTGATACGGACTGTCCGCTGTTCAAAGGCTGTCCCGCAGTCGCCCCCGCTGCCCGGTATCATTCCCTTGCGGCAGATGCGGACACCATTCCCGCAGTATTAAAAATCACCGCTCTCACCACGGACGGCGAAGTAATGGCGGTACAACACAAAGAATATCCTGTTTACGGCGTGCAGTTCCATCCCGAATCCATTATGACACCGGACGGGGAAACAATGCTGAACAACTTCATAAAGGAGATATAAGTCATGATTAAGGAAGCCATCGTAAAAATCGTAAATAAAGAAGACCTCACCTATGATGAGGCATACGCCGTGATGAACGAGATCATGAGCGGGGAAACCACAGCAACGCAGAATGCCGCGTTTCTTGCCGCCCTCTCCACCAAAAGCGCCAGAGCCGAGACGACCGATGAAATTGCAGGCTGCGCGGCGGCTATGAGGGCACACGCAACCAAGGTCGAAACCGGCATGGAACTTTTTGAGATCGTCGGTACCGGCGGTGACGACGCGCACAGCTTCAATATCTCCACCACCTCAGCACTTGTTGCGGCGGCAGGCGGTATGAAGGTGGCAAAACACGGCAACCGCGCGGCATCCTCCCAGTGCGGTACGGCGGACTGCCTGGAAGCCCTCGGCGTAAACATTCAGCAAAGCCCGGCAAGATGCATCGAACTGCTGAACGAGGTCGGTATGTGTTTCTTCTTTGCACAGAAATACCATACTTCCATGAAATATGTCGGCGCGATCCGCAAGGAACTGGGTTTCCGCACGGTGTTCAACATTCTCGGCCCGCTGACCAACCCCGGTACCCCGTCCATGCAGCTTCTCGGCGTGTATGACGATTATCTTGTGGAGCCGCTGGCACAGGTGCTGATCAATCTCGGTGTCAAGCGCGGCATGGTGGTGTACGGACAGGATAAGCTGGATGAAATTTCCATGAGCGCACCGACTACGGTATGCGAGATCCGGGATGGCTGGTTCAAATCTTCGGTGATCACGCCCGAGGGATTCGGGTTTGCGCACTGTACAAAAGAGGATCTCAGGGGTGGTACACCCGCAGAAAACGCAAAGATCACCCTCGCGATCCTGAACGGCGAAAAGGGACACAAACGGAACGCGGTTCTCATGAATGCAGGTGCGGCACTTTACATCGGCGGGAAAGCGGACAGCATGAAGGACGGGATCGCTCTTGCCGCTGAGATCATAGATTCCGGCAAAGCACTGGAAACGCTGCATAAGCTCATAGAAGTCAGCAGCCGTCCGGAGGCAGAGGCATGACGATACTCGATCAGCTTGCAGACCATGCCCGTGCACGTGTGGCTGCGGCAAAAACGAAAATATCGCTTGAGGAGATCAAACAGCAGGCACTGGCAATGCCCAAAGGGGATTTTGCCTTTGAAAATGCACTCAAAAAGCCGGGCATCTCCTTTATCTGCGAGTGTAAAATGGCATCTCCATCGAAGGGGCTCATCGCGCCCGATTTTCCGTATCTGCAGATAGCAAAGGAGTACGAAGCGGCAGGGGCAGACTGCATTTCCGTCCTGACCGAACCGAAATGGTTTTTAGGCAGCGATGCATATCTGAAAGAGATCGCAAGAGCCGTCAACATCCCCTGTCTGCGGAAGGACTTTACGGTGGATGAATATATGATCTACGAGGCAAAGGGGCTGGGCGCATCGGCGGTACTGCTGATCTGCTCCATACTGACCGAAGAAGACCTGCGGGAATACCTTTATCTCTGCGATGAACTGGGACTGTCTGTTTTAGTCGAAGCACACGATGAAACTGAAGTCCGTGTGGCAGCAGAAGCAGGCGCACGCATTATCGGGGTCAACAACCGCAACCTCAAGGATTTTTCCGTGGATACCGATAACAGCCGCAGGCTCAGAGAACAAATCCCCCACGATGTATTGTTTGTTTCCGAAAGCGGCGTTAAAAGTGCCGAGGATGTGGCAAAGCTCCGTCAGATCGGTGCGGATGCGGTGCTCATCGGCGAAACTCTGATGAGAGCAACCGACAAAAAGGCAAAACTCGATGAACTGCGAGGTGACGTATGACCAAGATCAAACTTTGCGGTCTTTCCCGACCTTGTGATATAGGGGCTGCAAACGAGTTAAAGCCGGACTATATCGGATTTGTTTTTGCTCCAAAAAGCAAACGGTATGTCACGCCCGAAAAAGCGATGGAGTTAAAACAAATGCTTCTGCCCGAAATTCAGTCAGTCGGTGTGTTTGTGAATGAGAAGCCTGAAACTGTTGTGAAGCTATTGCAGGACGGCACCATTGACATCGCGCAACTTCACGGTGCCGAAGACGAGGAGTATATTATACAGTTACGACAGCTCACCGACAAACCGATTATTAAGGCTTTTCGCATTGAAACGGCAAGTGATATTGAAAAGGCTCTGCAAAGCACGGCAGATTATCTATTGCTTGATTCCGGTGCAGGCACGGGAACGGTATTTGATTGGAAACTGATACAGAACATTAAAAGACCGTATTTCCTTGCCGGAGGTCTTGACGCTGACAATGCGGCAGAGGCAGTCAATACACTCCGCCCCTATGCGTTGGATGTCAGCTCCGGCATTGAAACAAGTGGACTAAAAGATAAAAGCAAAATGGCGGCGTTTGTTTCCGCCGTGAGAAAGGAAGAAGAAAAATGACAAATCCAAACGGACGCTTCGGCATTCACGGCGGTCAGTATATCCCCGAAACGCTGATGAATGCGGTCATTGAACTGGAAGAAGCGTATAATTACTATAAAAACGATTCTGAATTTAACAGAGAGCTTACCGAGCTCTTCAATGAATATGCAGGAAGACCTTCACGGCTTTACTACGCCGAGAAAATGACGAAAGACCTTGGCGGCGCAAAGATCTATTTAAAGCGGGAAGACCTCAATCACACGGGAGCGCATAAGATCAACAATGTGCTCGGTCAAGCACTTCTCGCAAAAAAGATGGGTAAAACCAGGCTTATCGCCGAGACGGGAGCCGGTCAGCACGGTGTTGCCACCGCAACCGCCGCCGCACTGATGGGAATGGAATGTGTGGTATTTATGGGCGAGGAAGATACCATCCGTCAAGCCCTCAATGTGTATCGTATGCGGTTGCTCGGCGCAGAGGTCATCCCCGTAAAGACAGGCACCGCAACCCTAAAGGATGCAGTTTCCGAGGCAATGAGAGAGTGGACTTCCCGAATTGCCGATACCCACTACTGCCTCGGTTCGGTAATGGGACCCCATCCGTTCCCGACCATCGTCCGTGATTTTCAGGCGGTGATTTCCAAAGAAATCAAAGAGCAAATCCTTCAAAAAGAAGGCAGGCTGCCCGATGCCGTTATCGCCTGTGTGGGCGGAGGCTCCAACGCCATCGGCAGCTTCTATCATTTCATCGAAGATGCGGGCGTTCGTCTGATTGGCTGCGAAGCGGCAGGCAGAGGCATTGACACCTTTGAAACGGCGGCAACCATCAATACCGGCAGAGTCGGCCTCTTCCACGGGATGAAGTCCTATTTCTGCCAGGATAAATACGGTCAGATCGCACCCGTTTACTCCATTTCCGCAGGACTTGACTATCCCGGTGTCGGTCCCGAACACGCACACCTCCACGATATCGGGCGTGCGGAATATGTTCCCGTGACCGATGACGAAGCGGTAAACGCTTTCGAGTATCTTGTCAAAACGGAAGGCATCATTCCGGCAATCGAATCGGCTCACGCCGTTGCGCATGCGATGAAGATAGCGCCGACAATGGATAAAGATAAGATCATCGTGATCACCATATCCGGCAGAGGCGACAAGGACTGTGCCGCCATCGCCCGCTACAGAGGGGAGGATATCCATGAGTAACATAAAAAAAGCATTTGAAAACGGTAAGGCTTTCATTGCCTTCATCACTTGCGGAGATCCCGATCTGGAAACTACCGCCGCCGCGGTAAAAGCCGCAGTGCAAAACGGTGCCGACCTCATTGAACTTGGAATCCCGTTCTCCGATCCGACCGCAGAAGGACCTGTTATTCAGGGCGCCAACCTGAGAGCGCTGAACGGCGGTGTTACGACGGATAAGATATTCGCCTTTGTCAAGGAGCTTCGTCGGGATGTAAAAGTGCCGATGGTGTTTATGACCTACGCCAACGTGGTGTTCTCCTACGGTGCGGAAAAGTTCATTTCTACCTGTCGTGATATTGAAATCGACGGACTGATCCTGCCTGACCTGCCCTTTGAAGAAAAAGAGGAGTTCCAACCCCTTTGTAAGCAGTACGGCGTGGATCTGGTATCCCTCATTGCACCTACTTCCGAAAACCGCATCGCCATGATCGCCAAAGAAGCCGAAGGTTTCCTGTATATCGTATCCAGCCTCGGCGTGACCGGTACGAGAAGCGAGATCAAGACAGACCTTGCTTCTATTGTCAAGGTGGTTAGAGAAAATACCGATGTACCGTGCGCGATCGGGTTCGGCATCTCCACTCCCGAGCAGGCAAAGAAAATGGCAGACATCTCGGACGGAGCTATCGTCGGCTCGGCTATTATCAAACTGCTTGAGAAATACGGCAAGGATGCGTCTGAATACGTAGGTGAATATGTAAGATCCATGAAGGATGCTATGAGATAAAATTGAGATTTATCTTATGGCATACAAGAAACCGCTGCAATTTTCATTCCCGAACAGGATGGAGATTACAGCGGTTTTGTATTTTCTGAGAAATGGCGTCAAACTGGATTTTTACGGTTTGGACACCATTTTCGAGGAAAATATGCGGGTGTCCAGAGGGATGCAATCCCTTGGCTCCGGGTTTCCAATAGGGGCGAGAAGCATCCCTGTTGGCACACGATTTTCCTTTGGAAAGTCTAGTGTGTTATACCTTTATGAAGCAGACCGAATACGGAAATGGAGAGTTCCCGTCTGACGAACGATCCATTTCCGTTTTTTTGCGCGATAAAGCCGGAGAGCGTGCACCGTGCTTGCGACGCGAAGCTAGTCCTTTAGGGCACGAATGCACATTCGACGGCTAACGTACATCGAAGCGGCTTTGCCGCGAGATGTGCGAAAGACTGCTCCCGCAGAGGGAAAAACTTGAGCAAAGAAAAGGTACAGGCGAAGTGACGTATGTCACGGAACCTGTACCGGCACGGTCTGCGGAATAAAGGTATATCAAAAAAACGAACGAACGATTATTGCCCGGGGAGCGCGCGGCGGACATTATTTAATGCGGCTTTTTCCGTATGCCTTGCCCGGCTCAGGCTGAGATGAAAATAAGAGGCAGTTTCTGTCTGATCATGCGACATATCATCCACAAAACCATAGCGGTAATGGAGATAGGCCCGTTCACGATCAGAGATTTCTTCAAGGGCATTTCGGACTTCTGTAATGGTTTCTTGTCTGATAAAAAGCTGCTCGGGATTTTTGCTGTAATCATCCGGAAGGATATCTGCGTATGTGACATTTGCTTCGGAATCAAATCCCGGCGGCGAAGCGTCAAGACTGAGAATGCTGCCGGATGCCGGGATCGCAGATGCGCATTTCCGTATATAATCCAGCATGGCGTTTTCTGCGATTGTCTGCGCATAGGTCAGGAACAGATTTCCGGTTTCCGGGTCATAAGTTTGAATGGCCCGGAGCACTCCGATCATGGCTTCCTGCACCAGGTCATCCGTTTCGAGCAGGATGCCGGAATAACGCTTTTGGATATTTGCGGCGGTGATCCGGATGGACGGCAGAATATTTTCAATCAGGGCTGCTTCGGCAGCTTTATCTCCTTCCCGGGCAAGAGAACAGAGCTGCTCATTCGTCATTGCCGGGCACCTTTGCGGATTCAAATAATTCTGTCAGAGTCTCTTCCAGGTTTGATAAAGCCTCTGGCGGGAATTCCCCTTGTCTCGCATAATGCATGATTGCCTGCACCATATCATCAACAGTAAGAGATTTCAGATCAAATCCTTCCTCGCCTTTTGTCAGTGTGTTCCGGAAGTCCTCCAGTATTTCTGCAGTAGCAGCCTGATATTTTTTGCTTTCAGAGGCAGCGCTTGCCTTTATATCCGCGACGATCTGCATAAAGACCGTCCTTATTGCATCGGTATCCGCGGAGACCGGAGGTGTTTTGAGATCCGATATCTTCTGCGCCAGGTCTGTGGCCGTCGCAGCATCTTCGGGATGAAATCTGGCCTGGCCCATAAGGAGGGATCGCAGAAATGTATAATTCTGATTTGCGGCCCTTATGCCGTCAAGCATGGTCTCATCCTTGTAGATGGTAAGCAGGCGGATAAGGTGCGTGAATTTTGGATTCTCAATCAGCAGATTTAAGATGCCGGAATCGATCTTTCCGGTATACAGTAATTTCGCGGATTCTGCGGAAAGCCCCAGTTCTTCGATATCATAGTTCTTACGATCTGGGATGTCGGTCTCTCCCAGAAGGAAGTCTGTGGATACATTAAAGTGCTTTGCAATCTTAATGATATACCCGTCACCAAGCATTTCCGTCTGGCCTTTCAGGTAGCGGCTGAGCGCACTTTCAGAAAGGCCGATGATGCCTGCCAGCTCGGCCTGGGTGATGCTGCTGTCTTTGATTAAGTCCTGGATGCGCTGCCGTGTATCGCCGGGAAGCCAGGTCTGTGCCATCTGTTTCTCACCACTTTATTCCATCGATTGATGATGGATCTGTCTAATAATTCTCCCGATCTTCCAATATGATATTCAGCATCTGCCTCGGTGTTACGACATATGGCTTTTCCGGGAAATGCTTGATATTGCCGGTCACCAGATAAGCATCCTCTTCCTTACGTTCTTCCATGACGACTTCATAAAAGACCCTGTCTTTTGGATCGGGAAGTTCCATATCGAGATCTTCAGCATCGACATAAAGCCCCCTTTGATGAAATGATGACAGGATGTCTTCGATCAGATCTGAGGGGAGGCGGAACTTCGGGCGTGAGAGGACTTCCCGGTATTCCTTTTCAATCGCGTCATTCAGGACCGGTATGATCGGACCGTCGAATGCCAGGTCGATGATACTGCCCGGGACAGAATGATGCTTCAGCATCGCTGAAACGAGGACATTGGTATCGATTACTGCGTAGTATTTCATAGGCGGTTACTTCCTCGCTTCAGCTATTTCAGCGTTGATCTCATCCAATGACATATCGGAAATACCATACTCCTCGGCGATCCGGCTTGCTCTCTGCAGGGCGCGAATGCCGGGGTTTTGTTCTTCTTCCAGCTTCATACTGAAGGGAATCCCGTTTTCCTGATTCAGCCTGGACATGCACATCCGAAGGTATGCCGGAAGTGATAGCCCAAGCTTTTCAAGGATCTGAACGGATTTTAGCTTTTCCGTATCTTCTGTTCGGAATTGAACCAGTGTGCTTGCCATTTTCTTTACCTCCAATTGCAGTGAATGTGTCTTTTCCCAGATTCAGTATATCACATATAGGCATCAAACGCAATCAAATGATTACACAGATGCCAGCGATTGCGTTTTTGCAATTTTTCCTCCGTTCACTCCTCCCAAATCCCAATATCGCCCAATTTTTCAAGTCTGCCGGTTTTCCTCCGTATAAGACATCAGGATCAAGTATCCAAATATAATCCAAAGGAGGAACCAGACTATGAATCTATTTGAAACTGTTAAAGCGAGTATGAGCGTGCCTGACGCGGCAAAGAGGTACGGACTGCGGCCAAATCACCACGACATGGTGAGGTGCCCATTCCATGATGACCGGCATCCCAGCCTGAAGCTGAATGAAGATTACTTTTACTGTTTTGGCTGCGGGGCCACCGGAGATGTGATCGATCTGACAGAGAGGCTCTTCGCTCTAAGCCCTTATGAAGCGGCGAAGAAGCTGGCTGCGGACTTTGGGATCGATCCGGACAAGCCTCCGTCCACAGCGGCACTTGCGAAACCTAAGTACCCGATGATCAGGGCGTTTCGCGAAGACGAACGCTACTGTCAGCGGGTGCTTTGTGATTATCTGCACCTTCTAGAAGACTGGAAGGTACGGTATGCGCCCACAAGCATGGATGGCGTTTATGATGACCGGTTTGTGGAAGCCTGCCAGATGCTCGATTACGTCGAATATCTGGCAGACATCCTGACGGTGGGTGACCTGGAGCTGCGAACAGCGACAGTAAAGGATCTTATGAAGGACGGAATGATCGGAGGACTGGAGGAAAAGGTCCGCCGTGACTGCGCAAAGGAAAGGAGGATAACAGGGTATGGCGAGAACGAACGTATTGCCGGCTGATGCGCCGGCATGGGTCACAAAGGACAGGCAGATCAATGAATTGATTTATTCCTGCAGTTTTCTGTCGG
>CACZIO010000007.1 GCA_902781215.1 uncultured Lachnospiraceae bacterium | reverse complement strand
CCGGTCATCATGGCCGCCAACGTCCGCCACGAGGAGACCGGCGGTCCCGCCGCCGCCATGCAGATGGAGGACGGCACCATCCTGACCGGGCGGACCACTTCCCTCCTGGGCGCCTCCAGTGCCCTGCTCCTCAACGCCCTCAAGTACCTCGCCCATATTCCGGAGGAGGTCAAGCTCCTGTCGCCGGTCATGATCGAGGCCAGCCAGAATCTCATGGTCCACCATCTGGGCGAGCGGAACCCGCTCCTGCACCTCAATGAGATCCTGATCATCCTGGCCATCGCCGCCGTCGAGGACGAAAACGCCAAGAAGGCGCTCGACGCCCTGCCCCTGCTGGCGGGACTCGACGCCCACTCCTCCGTCATCCTCTCCCAGATCGACGAGGGCGTCTTCAAAAAGCTCGGCGTCAACCAGACCTGCGAGGCCCACTACGAGAGCAAAAAGCTCTTCCACAAGTAATGTGCATCATACGCATCACGGTCAGGCCGCGCCGGCGCTGCCTGACCTCCGGATACGCAAAAAACCACTGGACCAGCCAGTGGTTTTTTTACTCTGCGCTGCCGCGCTTCTTTTTTCTGTATTCGCTGGGGCTCATCCCGTAGCGGGCCTTGAAGGCCTTGGAAAATGCCAGGGCATCATCGTAGCCGCACTCGAGGGCGACCAGCTGGATGGGGTCATTGGAGGAGGCCAGATAGCGGCCGGCGTGCTCCATCCGTATGTTGATCAGGAGCGTTCTGGGGGAGATGCCGATCGCCTCCTTGACCTGCTGGGTCAGGTAGCTCCTGGAGATCCCAATCTCATGGGCCAGGTCCTGGATCCGGATCTTTTCCCGGAAGTGGGTCTCCAGATAATGGATGGCTTCCGCCGTATAGGCCCGGGTGCCCAGCTGCAGGTCCTCCGGCCTGATCTCCTCTCCGTTCCGCGCGCCCTGCTCGCGCCCCTGGCAGAGCATGGCCGCGATCGTACACAGGAAAAATCCCGCCCGGGTAAAGCGCTCGCCACGGGTGTCACCCCTGTGCGACAGGATCCCGCGGATACTCTCCTCGATCTCGTCCACATCCGAGAGCCGGCAGATGGGATACCCCCGCGTAAAACCGATCTCCTGCGCGACGGTCTCCGCGGAGCCTCCCCGGAAAGAGACCCAGCAGTATTTCCACGGCTCCGAATAATCCGCCTGATAGTAGACATCCTCATCCGGATAGATCAGGAAGGCCTGCCCCCGCTCCAGACGATGTTTCTCCCCCCGGTATTCAAAGACGCCGTGCCCGTCCAGAATGCAGTGGATCAGGAAACCGTCACTCTTTTCCGGCCCGTATCCATGTCCCGGAAGGCAGCGCTCGATCCCGCAGAACTGAAAACGGAGCACCCTATTCATGAAGGATGTCTCGTCCTCCTCTTGTTCCTCAAAAAAAGCGAATGCGCTCTCGATATCTCCCAAGCCTTGTTTTCCCATACACTGCCCCGCATAGATATGCTGCCGGATGCCATCCTTTTATGCAAATTCCGGTATACAGATCCATTCATCCGTATTCGTATCCCTGTAGATTTCAGTCCATGTATAGTTCCGTCTATGTAAAGTTTCTGTGAACCTGAAAAAATAATATATTTGGGCTTTTTTAATGGGAATGGTGCAATCATGCGGATTTATGGCTTTTTGTAGCACCGGCTTTTCACATTGTACCGGCATGGATACACTCCCCTGATTGTATTGTCAAATGTACATGAATCCGGCGGGATCCACTGCTGCCGCCCGGGTTCAGCCGCGCCGCTGCCGGCCGCGGACCACATCCATGTTCCCCCGGCCCGCTGCCGGACACAAAAAACCGGCTGCAGTACGGACTGCAGCCGGTTCAAAAAATCCGGTCCCTGTTCATCTCTATGACTGTGGTCATCTGTCCGCGGTCGCTCCCGGACATGGCAGTGAGCTGCCTGTCAGCCTCACCCGGATCACAGCCGTTTATATCGTTCTGCTCACAGGAGGCGGGTAACCCCCAGATCCTGCAGGGTCGTCCGCTCCAGAATATTGCCGATCCGGACAAAATCCTCCGAGGAATCCGTCTCGATGCCTTCCTCCACCCATTCCGTCCACACACCGACCACGCCGGCTGTGTAGAAGCGGATCATGATCTGCTTGTCGATCCGGCTGATCCCGATCTTTTCCGTCACCTGGTCGATATACTGTTCAATCGAAAAACGTCCGATCCTGCGCACATAATCCATCAGGATCGACCTGGCCTCCGATTCAAAAATATGCAGGATGGCAGTGCGGTGGGCGAGGGAATATTTGACCAGGGGCAGGATACAGTCGGCAGGGGACTGAACATTCTGATAAATATCGAACATCTTATCCGTCATCCTGCGGCAGATCTCACTGAGCATGGCGGGAATGCTCTGATAATGGTAGTAAAATGTGTTTCTGTGAACGCCCGCTTCCTTTACTATGTCATTCACAGTGATCTTCGAAAAAGGTTTCTCTTCAATCAGCTTCAGGAACGCATTTTCCAGCCTCGTGTTCGCATCTCCAGCAGTCATATTATACCTCCGACTTCCAAAGAATTACCCAGCTCACACTGTATAATCTCTCATCTTTCCTCTTGATTTCCGGCTTGCTTTCTGAATGTCTATTCTTTGTGAGATATCCGTACATCAATCAATACAGATTATATAAAATATAATGCCTTTTTGAATATGTACAATTAGATAAATAATGCACATTTTTCAAGGCGTTTGCATGAAACCTGCATATATATTAGCTTTCAATGGATCATTTATGCACAAACTCTTCCGCGGAATGATCTTTTATACCACAGGGGCGGGAAGGGGCCGGGATCAGTCTCTGCTCTCAAAGCCGAAATGTTTCGCCTCCTTGAGGCGGTAGTAGATAAATTTGGTCCTGGTGACCTCTCTGCCCGTGTCATCCGAGATGACCCCGTCAACCCAGGTCAGCGTGCTGCCGGTCTTGGTGACCCTGGCCGTGCATATGATCTCCCTGCCCCGCACTGCCCGCATATAGTCCATGTCCCCCTGGACTGTCGGGCCGCCGTGGCCGGTCGATGCCGCCGCGATGCCGCAGATGGTGTCCGCCAGTGAGAAAAAGACCCCGCCGTGGACCGTGTTCAGCGGGTTCAGGTGGCGTTTTTCCACCTTGATCCTGCCGACGCAGTATCCCTCCGCAAGCTCCAGGATCTCGATCCCTATATCTTTGGAGAAGCCGACCTCCTCGCCCAGATATTTGGCGGCCTTGAAGTCCTCTTCCCTCGTTCTTCTGTATTCTGCAGCCGTTTCTCTCTTCTTTTCCATATTTCGCGCCTTCACCTTCTGTTTTTCCACATGGCGCGCGGCGGACCCGGGCCGTTTTTCGATCTGCCGCGTGCACTTTTCCCTCCGGACTGTTACAATGTTAAAAAAGACTTGTCAATCCGCTTCAGCAAATGGGAGGTTCTCATGAATTTTTATATGCCGACAAAAGTATACTGTGATAAAGACTGTGTCCGGGTCCATGCCGCGGAGCTGGCCTCCTTCGGAAAAAAGGCCCTCATCGTCACAGGCCGCAGCAGCGCCTTTCACAACGGGTCCATCCGGGATGTCCAGAACGCCCTCTCTGAAAACGGCGTGGAAGGTGTCGTCTTCTCCGAAGTGGAGGAAAACCCTTCCGTCGAGACCGTCATGAAGGGCCGCGACCTGGGCGTCGCACAGGGGGTGGATTATGTCATCGGCATCGGAGGCGGGTCCCCCATGGATGCCGCCAAGGCCATCGCCCTGATGATCCGCCGCAAAGACGACGGCGCCGACTACCTCTACGACAAGGATGCGGTCACGGACGCCCTGCCGGTCGTCTGCATTCCCACGACCTGCGGCACCGGTTCCGAGGTGACCGCCGTCTCCGTCCTGACCCGTCACAACCTTCGCGCCAAGGGCTCGATCCCGCACAAGATCTTCCCGCAGCTCTCCCTGCTGGACGGCAAATACCTGCTCTCCGCACCGCGCAGCGTCATCGCCGACACCTCGATCGACGCTCTCTCGCATATGTACGAGTCCTACCTCAACACCAAGTCCACCGACTGCAGCCGCATGTGCGTGGACGCGGGCCTCAAGGTCTGGGCGCGCAGCAGGAAAGCCATCTTCTCCGGCAGCCCCCTGACCCTGCAGAACTGCAACGACATGCTGCTGGCCTCCATGTTCGCCGGCATGGCGATTGCCCACACCGGAACGACACTGCCGCACGGACTGAGCTACCCGCTCACCTACGAGACGGGCATGCCGCACGGCAAGGCCTGCGGATATTTCCTGCCTGGATATCTGCGCGAGGCGGATCCCGCCGCGGCCGCCTATCTGCTGCAGACCGCCGGCTTCACGGACATCGATTCCCTGGAGCTCTATTACCGCGAGACCTGCGGCCGGGACGAAGCGCCCGCCGCCGTCCTGGCCAAATCCGTGGACGCCACCATGGCCAGCCCGGCCAAGCTCGCCCAGTGTCCCTTCCCCGTGGACGAGGCGGTCCTGTGCCGCATCGCGGGCCTGACCGGCAGGTGATCAGACCATTCGCCGGCCCGCCTCACAGCGTGTGCTGCCGGCATTCCCGTCCCCTCCTGCGCATCCCGCGCAGGAGGCGGATCGATTTTGATTCAGGATGCGGATCGATTGAAGGGCTGCTGCCTCCGCCGTCATGAGCGTCCTCAGACCGCATTTTTACACATTCTCAGAGGAGATGTCTTCCCCGAACAGCAATTCGGGCGTAGTCGTCTCCTCTTTTTCGTATGATGTCCCTCCATAGGGGGCATCCTGTACCGAACCGGTCTCAGCGGACGCATCGGCTGCAGCGCTCATATCCTCCGCCGCAGCATCTGCCTGCCCCGCGCCGCCATCATATTCGTCCTGCGCGGAGGTCTCCGCCGGGCCGCCGTTCTGCACGGAGTCATCCTGCCCGTATCCGTCATATCCGTCCTGCATGGGGATCCCCTCCGCGGGGCCGCCCGGCAGGCTGCCGCCCTCCGCCTCGGCGAAGTCCGCGAATTCCTCGGAATCCGCGAAATCCACAGGCGCCTGGTCCTCAGCTGCTGTGTCCATGCTGTCCGCATCCGAAGCGCTGCTCAGCGCCGCGGCGATGATCAGGGCCAGGATGGTCTGGGCGCCCAGGCCGAGCACGACCCAGAGCACATGCCCCGAAGCGATCCCGTAAGCTGTCAGCGCAGCGCAGGTCCCGTGCGCGAGGACGGGGAGAATCCAGCTGACAAAGAGCATGAAGCCCGCCCTCCCGGCGTGGGATTTCTGTTCCGAGCCCTTGGCGATCCCGTAGAGGGCACCCATCAGACCCGCAAAACCGAAATGGGAGAAAATGTAGAGCAGGGCAAAGAGGAAGGCCACCACCGGGCCGGCCGTCAGAAATTCTGGCATGGCCCTTTGGAGCATCTCCATATCCGCGGTCAGGACCGCGCCCGCCTGCCAGAAGCCGTACATCACCGCCGCGAAGCCGGCGCTGACGACACCCGCTGCCGCGATCCCGTCGGCGGCTGTCTCCATGGTCATCTGTTTCCAGGTCGAGACGCGCAGGACGAAATGCTTCCAGGCCTCCTCGATCACCGCCGCGACCACCATATAGCGCAGGATGACGGACAAAAGCAGGAGCCCCCCGCCTCCCTCGACGTCCGGAAAGAGCCGGAGCAGGATCGTGACCACGATCAGGGCGCCCGCTTCCATCAGGAAGGCAGGCACAGCGGCCGCGACACCCAGGAAAAAGAGCCGGAGCAGCATCCCCAGTGAGCCCTTCCCAAAGGATCCGGATCGCAGAAGAATAAACAGGACCGGCAGAAGCGGCAGCCATGCGGCGATCAGCAGTACGATCAGATTCATACCTTCCTCCTTCCGGAGCGCTTTGCGCGACGGGGCGATGAGAAATTCCGAAGGGGATTTCTCATCTGCCATCATAAGTTCTTTGCGGCGCTCCGGCGCAAAGAACCATATTTTTGACTATTTCCATCATACACTACCGCCGCTCAAAAGTCGAAGGCTGTCATACCATGGACAGGGAGATCCGCTTTTTCCGCGGGTCCACCGCCAGGACGGTCACCTCCACGACGTCGCCGACGTGGACGACCTCGAGAGGGTGTTTGATGAAGCGGCTGCTGAGCTTGGAAATATGGACGAGGCCGTCCTGGTGGACGCCGATGTCCACAAAGGCGCCGAAATCGACGATGTTTCTGACGGTGCCCCTGAGCTTCATGCCGGGGGTCAGGTCCTCCATGGAGAGGACATCGCTGCGCAGGACCGGCGCCGGCATATCCTGTCTGGGATCCCTGCCGGGCTTTTCCAGCTCCGCCAGAATGTCGCGCAGGGTGATCTCACCGATCTGCAGGCGCTGAGCCGCCGCGCGGGTATCGGGCACCATCTGCCGGAGGCCGCGCAGGGAGGCGCTGTCCATGGGAACCTGCAGGAGCTGCGCCAGGGTCCTGACCGCCCCGTAGCTCTCCGGGTGCACGGCTGTGTTGTCCAGGGGGTCCGACCCGTCGCGGATCCGGAGGAAGCCGGCGCACTGCTCAAATGCCTTGGGCCCCAGGCCCTTGACCTTGAGGAGCTGGCTGCGCGCCGCGAAACGGCCGTTCTCTTCGCGCCAGGCAACAATGTTTTTCGCCACGGAGGCGCTGATCCCGGCGATCCGGGACAGGAGGGGGGCAGAGGCCGTGTTGAGGTCGACGCCGACGGCATTGACGCACTTCTCCACCACGCCGGAGAGCGCCGCCTCCAGCTTTTTCTGGTTCATGTCGTGCTGGTACTGGCCGACGCCGATCGCGCCGGGATCGATCTTGACCAGCTCCGCGAGCGGGTCCTGGAGCCTGCGCGCGATCGAGGCCGCGCTGCGCTGGCCCACGTCGAACTGTGGGAATTCCTCCGCCGCCAGTTTGCTGGCGCTGTAAACGGACGCCCCCGCCTCGTTGACGATCACATACTGCAGGGGCCTCCCGGTTTTTTTAAAGAAATCCGTGATGATCTGCTCGGACTCTCTCGAGGCCGTCCCGTTGCCGACGGAAAACAGAGTGACCCTGTAGCGGTCAATGAGCCTCTCCAGGACCTGCTCCGCCTCGCGGACCCTGTTCTGGGGGGCCGTCGGATAGATAACCGCCGTGTCCAGCACCCGGCCGGTCGGATCCACGACCGCCAGCTTGCAGCCGGTCCGGAAGGCGGGGTCCCAGCCCAGGACCACCCGGCCCGCGACGGGCTGCTGCATCAGGAGCTGTTCCAGATTCTGCTTGAAGACCACGATCGCGCTGTCCTCCGCCTTCTCCGTCAGGGAGCTGCGGATCTCACGCTCGATGGCCGGTCCGATCAGGCGGTCGTAGCTGTCCGCGGCGACCGCCTCCAGGACAGGTGCCGTATAGGGGTTGACCGCCCCCTTCCTGCGGGGGATCACCTGGCGCTCCAGCCAGCGCAGGATCTTTTCGCGCGGGGCGTCGACCCTGACAGAGAGATAGCCCTCGTTTTCGCCGCGGTTCAGGGCCAGGATCCTGTGCCCCGGGATCCGGGAGACCTGCTCCTCATAGTCGAAATACATCTCGTAGACATCGCTCCGGTCCTCGCGGGCGTTTTTCTTTCCCGCGCCGGAAGCTTTGGACGTCCTGCCGCCGGCCTCCGGGTCCGGCCCATCCGCATCCTGTGCGGATGCCGCCTTCTTCTTCGCGGAGGTCTCTCTGCGGGCGGAGACAAGGAAGCCGTCCTTCGCCGTGCACTCCCGGATCCAGGTCCTGTACCCGGCCTGATCCGAGATCATCTCCGCCACGATATCCTCCGCCCCCTGCAGCGCATCCTCCGCGGAAGATACTTCCTTTTCTTCGGAGACATAGGCGGCCGCCTTCTCCAGGGGAGGACAGTCCGCGTCAGCTGACAGGAGCCAGTCGGCCAGGGGCTGCAGACCCTTCTCCTTCGCAATGCCTGCCCGCGTCCGCCGCCTGGGCCGGAAGGGCCTGTAGAGGTCTTCGACCGCGACCTGGGTCGCGGCGGCCTCGATCTGCGCGCGCAGGTCCTCTGTCAGCTGCCCCTGTTCCGCGATGCTCTCCAGGACCTTTGCCTTTCTGTCCTCCAGGGTACGCAGGTAGGCCAGCCGCTCATCCAGGGTGCGCAGCTGCGTATCATCCAGGGTTCCGGTCGCCTCCTTGCGGTAGCGGGCAATGAAGGGAATCGTATTGCCCTCGTCGATCAGGGCCACGGCCGCCTCGACCTGCCAGAGCCGGACCTTCAGCTCATCCGCGATCGCCGAGGCGATCCTCTTTTCGGTGACGGACGGGTCCTGCCCGCCAGGGCCTGCAGGCCCTTTTCCCACCTTCGACGGGTTTTCCGCTGCTTCCGGGGCCGCAGAAACCTGCGCCGCCTTTTTTGTTCTTTCCATATATGATCTCCTGTATTCCTGAATCCACGATGCAGATGCTATAATAACATTCTTTCCGGAGCGAAAAATCTTGTATCCACAAGTTTTTCGCTCTTGTCTCTACTTCTTGTGGTATCATGTTCTATGTGTTTTCTGAATCATCTGACGAAAGGGGATCTGACCATGACCAGTCAATCCGGATTTAACCGCAGGCTGCGGCGCACACCTGCCGCAGCGGCTGCGCTTCTGTTCATATTGGCCCTGCTCGCCGGCTGCTCCGGCACCGGCACCATGTACACGCCTGAGACGACACCCTCGGAGGGAATCTCCGGCGGGACAGCCGCCGCAGAGACAGCGGAGGGGTCCGGC
Source organism: uncultured Lachnospiraceae bacterium (assembly GCA_902781215.1). Lineage (GTDB taxonomy): Bacteria > Bacillota > Clostridia > Lachnospirales > Lachnospiraceae > CAG-791. The sequence goes on along the minus strand of CACZIO010000007.1, from coordinate 55,256 downwards.
ATACCGGCGGATACCGGGGACAGCCGCCACGGGCACGGCAGCCGCAGGCGGCGCGACGGCGAAAAGCCCGGCAGAGAAGGCGACGGTGAGGAGGACGCCAGGACCAGGCGGGCCTGGCTGGAGGGAACCGGCAGTGATCTCTACACGGCCCAGGCGATCGACTCCTACTATCAGTTCACACTGAACGGGGCCTCCCTGCGGCTCCCCTGCAGCATGGCCGATCTGACCGCGGCAGGCTGGCGCCTCGCGGCGGACGGCACGCAGGACTCCGCAGCGGCAACCGCCGGAAACAGCCGGGAAGAGGAGCTGATCCCGCCCTATTCCTATGAATTCTATGATGCCGTCCCCGCAGACTCCGGGACCGGCTCCTTCATAAAAAAGAACAGAGACGACTGGACGATCCGTCTCTGCCTTGCAAATGATACCGACAGCCCCCTGTCCCCTGATCAGTGCGCTGTCTGCGGGATCAGCGCGAACGCAGGCGGCGGGTTCTCCCTGAACACCTCCTTCGGCGCGGGCCTCGGAAGCCGGCTGGATGATCTGACATCCGTCTTCGGGACCGACGGCTCGGTCTTCTCAGAGACCAGGTTCAATGACGGCACCCGCATGGTCCGCTATCAGTTCTCCAACGGACTGAATGAGGATGAGCAGATCCCCGTCCTCGCGGAGGCGGAGGAAAAAAGGATCGCGGAGCTTCTGACTGCACAGACCGGCACGGACGGAAGCACGATCCAGTCCCTCTCCCTCTACTATTTTCATCTGTCATCAAACTGACCGCTCAGAAGGACACCTCGCCCCCCTGCTCCAGGAGGGTCACGCTCTCGACCTCCGGCAGGCCGGCAAGCTCATTGGTCAGGCGCAGCCTCTGCCTGGTCCGGACCTTGAGGACCAGGTTCTGTCTGTCGTCCATTTTTCCGGTCGAGATCAGCTTTGTGCCGTCACAGCACCTGCTGATCACCTCCGCGCAGGCCCGCTGCAGGTCGTCCCTGCTGCCCGGCTGTCCGTAGACGGACAGGATCAGGGGCGCTCTGCCCAGAGGCAACAGATCGAGGACGATCACGATCACGGTCATAAAGATGGAAACGACGATCCCCACGCGCCACATACCGCTGGCGATAAAGATGCCGCAGGCCACCGACCAGAGGATGAAGACCTGGTCCATGGGCTCCTTGACGGCGGAGCGCAGACGGATGATCGACAGGGCGCCGACAACACCGATGGAAGCGATCGCGTTCTGGTGCATGAGCAGGATCAGGGCTGCCGTCACCGGTCCCGCCCCCAGCAGAGACAGGTTGTAGCTCATGGAGTAGAAGGACCTCCGCCCCGTGACCCGGTAGCAGGCATAGATATACAGGCTCAGCACAATGGATGCCAGCATGGCGATGAGGATTCCCTTCCCGCCGTATTCCGAGGGTGAATATCCTTCGGACAGGATCTTGTAAAGCATATCTGACAGAGACATCATAACCTCCTTCTTGTTGATCACAGCCTGCACGATGTTGACCACATCCTGCGCGCCCGGCCCGGCTGCAGGGACATAAAGCACACGGACCGCCCGGGGCCGCCTTCGGGGCCGGCTGTTTATCTCAGCGAGGGAAGGCCCCCGCTTCTATAAAATGTATCATTTAATCCCGCCTCCTTCATGGAAGCGGTTTTTTTTCTGCCAATGAGTCTTTTCCGCCGATGAGATAGAATGCGACCGCGCTCGCGGCAGCCACATTGAGGGAATCCACACCCCTCTGCATGGGAATGCGGACCACCGTATCCGCAGCCGCGATCGTCTCCGGCAGGAGGCCGTCGCCCTCCGCCCCCAGGATCACCGCCGCCCTGTCCGTCCCGCCCAGGTCCAGATCTCCGATCTCCACGGCATCCGGTCGCAGGGCCATGGCCACTGTGCGCCATCCGCATTCATGCAGGAGCTTCATCCCGTTCCGGCGCCAGTCTTCGGGATCCTTCCCGATCCAGGCCCAGGGGACCTGCAGGGCCGTCCCCATGCTGACGCGGAGAGTCCTGCGGTAGAGCGGGTCGCTGCATCCGTCTGTCAGGAGGACCGCATCCATGCCCAGTGCCGCCGCGTTCCGGAAAATGGCGCCGACATTGGCCGGATTGACCACGTTCTCCAGCACCGCGATCCGGCGGGGCCGGTTCCGGTCATCGCGGGTCTGTCCATCGATCCCGCCCAGCAGCTGACGGGCATCCCGCAGCGGCGGCCGGCGCATGGCGCACAGGACCCCGCGCGTCAGGGCATAGCCGGTGAGCCTGGTGAGCAGCTCATAGGGGCCCGTGTAAACCGGGATCTCCGCTTCGCTTTCTCCGATCCGCGCCAGGACCCCCGCGGCCTCTCCCCGGACGTGCCGGTCCTCCACCAGGAGGGAGACGGGCCGGCATCCCGCATCCAGGGCGCGGAGAACGACCTTGGGGCTCTCCGCAATAAAGAGGCCCCCGCGCGGCTCATAATAACGTTTCAGCTGTACCTCGGACAGCTTTGTAAAAACATCCAGCGCCGGATCCTCCAGCCCCGAAACCTGTATCAGACGCAACATCGCCCCTCCGGAAACCTTTCAGCCTGTTTCTGATGCCCTGCATCCATTTTAGTAATCTTTCCTTAGAATAACCATAAAAAAACGCCCCTGCAGGTGCATCTGTTCACGTCAGCCCCGCAAATGACAGGGGCCGGCCGAGTCTGGTCTGCAGGATTTGCAAACACCAGTATACTTCAGAATCGCAGCTTTGCCAATTCTAGGATCGCGGAGTTACAACTCGCGTTTTCAGGCGGGTCTGTACTGTGGCTTCGCGGGACAAATGGGATCCTCCGTTAAAAATAGTGCTTGACTTTGACCTCTACATTTGCTACTATAACTCTTGCTTGTTTTGAGGGCACAAATCGAGGCGTGGCTCAGTTTGGTAGAGCGCTGCGTTCGGGACGCAGAGGTCGTGGGTTCGAATCCCGTCGCCTCGACTCTTGGCAGGGGCAACCCCGGAAGCTTTATTTTAAGGCTTCCGGGGTATTTTTGTTCCTGCCGGCAGGAGCGGTCCCCGGCAAGGGCTGCAGCTGCGTCACCGATTCAGGGCTGCCGGCAGTCAGATTCCCGGGAAGGGGCGAAAGCGCGCGAACTTTGGAACATGAGGCATGACAGCGCAAACAGATTTCCGGGAAGGGGCGAAAGCGCAGGGCTGCGCGCATCACATTGCGAAATCCGCCTGTTTCCTTTACAATATTCCTGTACTATTCCTGTATTATTCCTGTATTTTGGCCCACCGACAACCTTATGAGGAGATTTATATATGAAAGGCATCGTTCTCGCCGGCGGTTCCGGCACCAGGCTTTATCCGCTCACAACGGTCACTTCCAAACAGCTCCTTCCCATCTACGACAAGCCGATGATCTATTATCCGATCTCGGTCCTGATGAATGCGGGCATCCGGGACATCCTGATCATTTCGACACCGCAGGACCTTCCCCGCTTTGAGATCCTGCTGGGGAACGGCCATCAGTTCGGCATCCAGCTGTCCTACAAAGCGCAGCCCGCGCCGGACGGCCTGGCCCAGGCCTTCACGCTCGGCGAGGAGTTCATCCAGGGGGAGCCCGCCGCCATGATCCTGGGCGACAATATTTTCGCGGGGCACGGCCTGAAAAAAAGACTGCGCGCCGCCGTGCAGCGCGCCGAGAGCGGGGACGGGGCGACCGTATTCGGCTATTATGTGGATGATCCCGAGCGCTTCGGCATCGTCGAATTCGACGCGGACGGAAACGCGGTCTCCATCGAGGAGAAGCCGGAACATCCCAAGAGCAATTACTGCGTGACCGGACTCTATTTCTATGACGAAAAGGTCGTGGAATACGCCAAGAGCCTCAGGCCTTCGGCCCGCGGAGAATATGAGATCACCGACCTGAACCGGATCTATCTGGAGAACCACAAGCTCCATGTCGAGCTGCTCGGCCAGGGCTTCACCTGGCTCGATACGGGCACACACGAGAGCCTGGTCGACGCCACCAATTTCGTCAAGACCATGGAGCAGCATCAGCACCGCAAGATCGCCTGCCTGGAGGAGATCGCCTATCTCAACGGCTGGATCTCCCGGGAGGACGTCATGGCCGTCTATGAGATCCTGAAAAAGAACCAGTACGGCCAGTATCTGAAGGACGTCCTGGACGGGAAATACATCGACATCAAATAACAAATAAAAATACCGGCGCCTGTGCGGCGCCGTGTTCCGACATGTCAGAACAAGAGGGGGGGGGAAGATATGTCAGACCAGATCATGGAAAAAAAGACTGCCGCAGGCAGCAGATACGACCGGTCCGCGGAAACCGGGGGCCGGTATCAGGACAACGGCGGGCACGAAAATTTCGAGGAAACCGGAGCCCGGTTACAGGACGGCAGCCGCCGGGTCCCGGAGATCAGCGTCGAGCGCAACAGCATGCTGATCGACGGCATCACCTTCGGCTTTTCGGCCGCCCTGCTGGCGGCCGCGCTTGCCGGCGCTCTCTACACACACACGGGCTCGACCCTGGCGGCGGATTTTTTCAGGATCCTCACGACGCCGGCGCCGACCGTCACGGATTACTTTGCTCTGGGGAGCCTGCCGGCGACTTTCCTAAATGCCGGACTCTGCGGCCTGGCCATGGCCTGCTTCATGTTCTTTCTGCCCGGTCCCTCGCACGTCAATACCCTGGCGGGCTATTTTTTGGTGATCGCGCACTGCTTCTACGGCCTCAATTATCTCAACATGTGGCCCTGCTTTCTGGCGCCCTTTCTCTACTTCCGCCTCAAGCGGCTGGACTTCAATGAGAACCTGCACGTCTGCATGTTCTCGACCTGCTTCTCACCCTTCGTGGGCGAGCTGCTCTTCCGCTACACGCAGGGGGAGGCTTATGTCCAGGGGCAGGTCTCGCTCACAGCCCGCGGGATCCTGCTGACGGTCCTGTTCGCCCTTCTCATCGCCTTCGTCGCGCCCGCCATTCTGCCCGGCGTCAAGGCCTGGCACAAGGGCTACAATCTCTACAACGGCGGCCTGGCCTACGGTATGTTCGGCTTCCTGCTCTTCAGCTTTCTCTACCGGACCATGGGGATCGAAGCGCCGTCCATTCCTGTCCGGGACAATGTGATCTACAACAGCTTCGGCAATTCCTATCAGTTCTTTGGAAATGTCTTTTTCCTGGTCCTGTTCGGCCTCTGCCTGTTCGCGGGCTGGCTCTACAACGGCAGGAGCCTGCGAGGGATCGAGCATCTCTTCCGGGACACCGGCTATCAGAGCAACTTCGCCATGAAGTACGGCATGCCCCTCTGCCTGATCAACATCGGTTTCTACGGCACGCTCTTTCTGATCTATATCAACCTGGTCGTCCACTTTACAGAGGGGGCGGGCTTCACAGGCCCGACCTTCGGGGTCATCTTTGCCGCCCTCACATTCACCGCCATGGGACAGCACGTCCGGAACGTCTGGCCGATCTTCGTCGGATACCCCCTGCTCTCCCTCTTCGCAACGCTCTTTAATCACATGATCGGCGGCGATGCTGTCTGGACGGTCTCCACCCAGGCCTACATCAACAGCGTGGCCTTCGCCACCGGCCTCTGCCCCATCGTCGGCCGCTACGGGACCATCCCCGGCATCGTGGCTGGCATGCTCTGCGCCGCCCTGTGCACCTCCACGGCAGCCCTGCACGGCGGGCTCATGCTCTACAACGGCGGCTTCACGGCGGGCATTACCGCCCTCATCCTCCTGCCCATCCTGGAGCACTATATTCCCAGGCCCAGGGCCGACATGGACCAACACATCGACCTGCGCGATATGATCACGCTCAGGGAAACACCTGTCATAAAAAAAACAGACGAATAAACGGTCAACATACGGACAAAAGACACACATACAGATATAAGATCACCACACGGACAAAAAAGATCCCGGACGTCGTTTCAAGCGGACATCCGGGATCTTTTTTTATCTGAATCTATCGATCAGCGCCGCAGGCCTTCAGCCCATGACGACGGAGACCCTGTACTCCCCGCAGCCTTTCTCCGGGGCGATCAGGTTCCCGGACACCGCTTTTCCGTTCACCGACATCGAGGCCACGCCGCGCTGGACACCTGCCGCGTTGTCAATTTCAATATGGTAGACCGCTCCGCGATAGGTCCGTTCACAGCGGATCTTTTTCATGGTATCCGGAATGCAGGGGTCGATCCGGAGGCCGTCCAGGGTCGGCTGAATGCCCAGGATGGACTGGGTCACGCAGGAGAAGGTCCAGGCGGCCGTACCGGTCAGCCAGCTGTTCTTGCCCTCGCCGAAAGAGGCGGAATCCGGTCCCGCGATCATCTGGCAGTAGACATAGGGCTCCACCCGCCGGGTATCGACCTTGTCCTCCAGGTAGAAGGGACAGGTCTTGCGGAAGACCTCAAAGGCCCTGCTGCCGTGGCCCAGGACGGTCTCGGCGCAGACGATCCAGGGATTGTTGTGGCAGAAAATGCCGGCGTTCTCCTTGTATCCGGGCGGATAGGAGGAGATCTCTCCCAGCTCCGGATGATAAACCGTGTAGGCCGGCTGATGGAGGACGATGCCGTAGTCCGTGTCCAGATATTTCCCGACGCTCTCCAGGGCCTTTGCCGCCTGGCCCGTCTGTACACCGACGCCGGCCATGACACACATGCCCTGGGGCTCGATGTAGATCCTGCCCTCCTCGCAGACATGGCTGCCGACCGGGTTCGAGAAGGCGTCGTAGGCGCGCACGAACCACTCGCCGTCCCAGCCGGCGTCCAGGATGCACTTCTCCATGGCATCCGTCTCGGCCCGGGCCTGTGCGGCCTCCTCCATCAGGCCGGTGTGTTCGCACAGGTCCGCATATTCCCTGCCGTATTTGACGAACATGCCCGCGATGAAGACGCTCTCGGCGACCGGGCCCTCACTGGGCCCCGTGACCTGGAAGCTCTCGCCCGGCGTCGTGGAAAAACAGTTCAGGTTCAGGCAGTCGTTCCAGTCCGCCCGGCCGATCTGGGGCAGGCCGTGAGGGCCCCTGTGGGTGCAGGTGTAGCGGAAGCTCCTGCGCAGGTGCTCCATAAGCGGGGCCTTCCTGGTCTCACTGGAGTCAAAGGAGCACATCTCCTCCAGGATGGAGTAGTCCCCGGTCTCCCGGATGTAGGCGGACGCTGCGGCGATGAGCCAGAGGGGATCGTCGTTGAATCCGCTCCCGACGCCGGCATTGCCCCGCTTGGTCAGCGGCTGGTACTGGTGGTAGGCGCTGCCGTCCTCAAACTGGGTATTGGCGATATCGATGATGCGCTCCCTGGCCCGCTCCGGGATCAGGTGGACAAAGCCGAACAGGTCCTGGCAGGAGTCCCTGAAGCCCATGCCCCTTCCCAGGCCGCTCTCATAATAGCTGGCACTGCGGCTCATGCAGAAGGTGACCATGCACTGGTACTGGTTCCAGATATTGACCATGCGGTCCAGCCGGTCGTCCCCGCTCTCGATCCGGAACCGGGACAGGAGCGACTCCCAGTACTGCGCGAGGCGGGCGAGCGCCGCATCCACCTGGGCATCTGTCTGGAAGCGCTCCAACAGGCGGTCGGCCGGGGCCTTGTTGATCACGCCCGGCGCCTCAAACTTCTGATCCTCCGGATTCTCACAGTAACCCAGGACAAAGATCATGGACGTGGTCTCGCCGGGCGCCAGGCGGACCGACAGGTGATGGCTCCCCACCGGGGCCCATCCGTGGGCGATGCTGTCCCGGCTCTTCCCCTCCATGACCGCCTGCGGGCGGGAAGGACCGTTGTAGAGCCCGACAAAGGCATCGCGGCTGGTGTCGAAGCCGGTGATCTCCCGGTTGACGGCAAACACCGCGTAGTGGTTCCTGCGCTCCCGGTACTCGGTCTTGTGATAGATCCGGCTTCCGCAGACCTCCACTTCTCCCGTCGAGAAGTTCCGCTGGAAATTAGAGGCGTCGTCCTCCGCGTTCCAGAGGCAGAACTCCACGTAGCTGAAAACATCGACCAGCTTTTCGTTTTCGCTTTCGTTTCGCAGGGTGAGGCGGTCGATCTCACAGGGGGCGTCGACCGGGACGAAGACCTCCTGTATGGCTGCGAGCTCATTTTTGGCGGATTCGAACACCGTATAGCCCAGACCATGGCGGCATTTGTACTGATCAAGTTTCGTCTGGACCGGCTGCCAGCCGGGATTCCAGACTGTCTCCCCCTCCCTGATGTAAAAATAATGGCCGCCGCAGTCCATGGGACTGTTGTTGTAGCGGTACCTGGTCAGCCGCAGGAGCTTTGCATCCTTATAGAAGCAGTAGCCGCCGGCCGTATTGGAGATCAGCCGGAAAAAATCCTGCGAGCCCAGATAATTGATCCAGGGAAGCGGTGTCCTCGGATCCGTGATGACATATTCCCTCTTCCGATCATCAAAATAGCCGTATTTACCCATCTTTTCCTCCTGTTCAGGACGCATGCAGCCCTCTTCGATCTCCCTTGCCTCCGGGCTTCTGCCCGGCCCGGTCTGCCTGTTCTTCTTTCCTTCCCATCAAATCCCTTCTCGTGTCGAAATCGTTTTCGCTTCATAGGGCAGTTTCGCACTTTTCTTTTTTGTCAGTATATAGTACTGCGGGCACAATTGTAAATAACAAGGCTGAATAGTTTGATAATTTGTCAATATTTGACAAAAATAAGCGCTTCGAATTGGGGATTCTTATGGATTGAAATCGCCTTCCGGAGAGGCTACAATAGATTTACGAAAACGTATTCGGACGGATTTGACAAGGCGCATGTCCGGGAGAAAAGCATCATGGAAAAAAGAAAAGGGACTGTTACGATCAAGGATATCTCCCGAAAGTGCGGCGTCTCCGTCTCCACCGTCAGCAAGGCGCTGAACCATTACGGCGACATCGCGCCGGAGACCGCGGAGCTGATCCGGCAGACGGCCAGGGAAATGCACTACGTTCCCAACACGGCCGCCCGCCAGCTCAAGACCAACACTTCGCATAACATCGGTGTCCTCTTTGTGGATGAGATGAACTCCGGCCTGGCCCACGAGTACTTCTCCGGGATCCTGGATGCCGCCAGGGCCGAGGCGGAACGGCTGGGCTACGACATCACCTTTATAGGGAAGAACATCGGCGGAAAGCCCATGACCTATCTGGAGCACTGTCAGTACCGGAAGGTGGACGGCGTCCTGATCGCCAACGTGGATTTCTCGGATCCCGGGATCATCGAGCTGGTCACGAGCGGCCTGCCGGTCATCACCATCGATTACGCCTTTGACAGCACCAGCTGCGTCATGTCCGACAATATGGAGGGCGCCTATGCGCTGACCTCCTACCTGATCGGCAGGGGCCACCGCAAAATCGCCTTCATACACGGTGAGCGGACCTCCGTCACCAACAAGAGGCTGGTCGGTTTCAACCGGGCGCTGAAGGACCACGGCATCGTGCCCGACGACAGATACATCGTCCAGGGCCGCTTCCACGATCCGCAGAAGAGCCGCGAGGCGACCCGGTACCTGATGGAGCTGCCGGATCCGCCGACCGTCATCATGTATCCCGATGATTTTTCCTACATCGGCGGCATGACGGAGCTGGAGAAAATGGGCCTGTCCGTTCCCGGGGATGTCAGCACGGCAGGCTACGACGGCATCCCGATCAGCCAGTTCATCCGCCCCAGGCTGACGACCTACCACCAGGACGCCGCCCAGATCGGACGGGTCTCAGCCGCCAAGCTCGTGGAGACGATCGAGAACAAAAAGACCTGTATCCCCGAGGAGATCTCCGTATCCGGTCATATTCTGGAGGGGACCAGCGTCGCGGAGATATAAAAATCATGTAGAAATATCGTTTTGCCATCGCTTCCATCGTCACAGCCTGCAGCCGAACAGAAAGCTGCAGCTGATATATGCCCCACGTTCACTATTAACATTTCATTCAGATCAATAAGACATCTGTCATGAAAGGAGTAGTTATGAAAAAGAGAATCATCAGTATTGTATTGGCAGGCATGATGGCCGCCTCCCTCGCGGCCTGCGGCGGCTCCGGCGCCTCTTCCTCCGGCGGCGCGGCTTCCGGCGGCGCGGCTTCCGGATCCACGGGAGCTGCCACGACAGAAGCAGCCGACAGCGGGGAGGGCAAAGTTCTCAACATCCAGTGCTGGAACGATGAGTTCGCGCGCAGGATGAGCGACCACATGCCCGGCTATGAAGCCGCTGACAAGGACGATGCCACCAAGGGCGGCAAGCTCGGCGATGTGGAGGTCCGGTTCACCGTGACCCCTTCCACAGACAACGCCTATCAGAACAATCTGGACGCCGTCCTGCCGGAGAACGCGGACGCGCCCGCGGATGAGAAGGTGGATCTGTTCCTCATCGAGGCGGACTACGCCCTCAAATATGTCAACACCCCCGTCGCCCTCCCGGTCGCGGATCTGGGCATCACCGAGGATGAGCTGGCCAACCAGTACCAGTACACAAAGGATATCGTCACGGATGCGGACGGCAATCTCAAGGGCCTGACCTGGCAGGGCTGCCCCGGCGTCCTGATCTACAACAGGGACATCGCCAAGGAAGTCCTGGGCTCCGATGATCCCGAAGAGGTCCAGAAGGCTGTCGCGGACTGGGATACCTTTAACAAGACGGCCGCGGCCCTCAAGGAGAAGGGCTACAGGATCACCTCCACCGTCAATGATTCCTACCGCGTGTTCTCCAACAACGTCTCCTCCCCCTGGGTCGTGGACGGCAAGATCAACGTGGACGACAGCATCAAGGCATGGGTCGACATGTCCAAGGCCCAGGTCGACGCCGGCGAGACCGGAACCGCTGACCTCTGGTCCGATGACTGGTCCAAGGGCTTTGCCAAGGACGCGGATGTCTTCTGCTACTTCGGACCCGCATGGCTGATCAACTTCTCCATGGGCAACGTGGACGACGGCAACAATGAAGACGACGGCTCCCGCACCTTCGCGGGCGGCTGGGGCGCCACCGTAGGCCCGCAGGGCTTCTACTGGGGCGGCACATGGATCTGCGCAGCTGCCGGCACGGACAACCCCACCGCGGTCGCCGAGATCATGAGACAGATGACCACCAACGAGCAGGTCCTGACCGACATCGTCAAGATGGACAATGACTTCGTCAACAACAAGCCCGCCATGGAAGCGGCCGCGACCGACGACAGCTTCGCCTTCAAGCCCCTGGGCGGCCAGAACCCTCTGGGCATGTTCTGCGAAGGCGCCGACAAGATCTCCCTCGCCAACACCTGCGAGTATGACCAGGGCTGCAACGAGTCCTTCCAGCTGGCCATGAAGGAATACTTCGAGGGCAACGCGACCTATGAGGAAGCGCTCCAGTCCTTCTACAAATCCGTCACCGAGAAATATCCTGAGCTCGAGTACTGATCTTCCCTTACGGACAGATCCGGACCGACGCATACGGATTCTTACGGATACGGGAGATCAAATCAGATGATGAAGCCGTAAGATGAAACCGGCTGATGAACCCGTCAACTGTGTGCCCCTTCGATAATGAGGGGGCACACAATGGGTTTACGGCACAGACACACCAGCAAAAAAGGGCGGTAAAGCACCATGAAAAAGAAAAGTACAGGAAATGTATTGCGCCACAATCGCTGGGGATATTATTTTCTGATCCCCTTCTTTCTCGTATTTATCATATTCCAGCTGATTCCGCTCGGAACGACCATCTACAACAGCTTTTTTGAGCACTATTTCAGGAACGGGCTGACCGAGGTCGGGCCCAACTTCGTCGGCCTGGCCAACTACAGGACCCTGTTTTCGTCAGGTGACATCGGCCAGTATTTCAAGAACACGATGATCATGTGGGTCATGGGATTTGTCCCCCAGATCATTGTCTCCCTGCTCCTGGCCGCCTGGTTCTCGGATCCCTCTCTGCGGCTCCGGGGCAGGAAGTTCTTCCAGTCCGTCATCTACATGCCCAACCTGATCATGGCCTCCGCCTTCGCCATGCTCTTCTTTGCCCTGTTTGCGGACACCGGCCCGATCAACACCATGCTGCTGCAGATCGGCATTTTCCGCGCCCCCTACAAGTTCCTGTCCCACACCTTCAGCGCCAGAGCCCTTGTGGCAGGCATGAATTTCCTGATGTGGTTCGGAAACACGACGATCCTGCTGCTGGCCGGCATGCTGGGGATCGACCAGACCCTGTACGAGGCGGCGGAGGTGGACGGGGCCAACGCGACTCAGATCTTCTTCCGGATCACGCTTCCCATCCTGCGGCCCATCCTCCTCTACGTGGTGATCACGTCCCTGATCGGCGGACTGCAGCTCTTCGATGTGCCCCAGATCCTGACCAACGGCCAGGGCGGGCCCAACCGGACGACCATGACCCTGATCATGTACCTCAACAAGCATCTCTACAGCAAGAATTACGGCATGGGCGGCGCGCTCTCCGTCATCCTGTTTATCATCACCGGCATCCTGAGCATCATCATTTTCAGGATCAACACCCGTTCACAGCAGTAAACCGGACTGTAACACCTGCACAGTCAGGTGGCTGCAGGTTCCAGTGGCTGCAGGTTCCGGAGCCGCAGCTGCGGACATTGATTCGATGATCCGGACCATAAATCCTGCTATCGCCGTGCATCCATGCGGACAGGTCTGTTACGAAGGAGGAAGAAGATGACAGCAAAGAATGAGGAAAGAAAAACAGGCTATAGCCTGGGTGTCGGCGCAAGGCGCGTCATCGCCTACATCGTCCTGATCCTGCTGACCATCCTGTGCCTGTTCTGGTTCTATCTGCTGTTCGTCAACGCGACCAGATCCAAGGCGCAGCTGAATCAGGGCTTCACCCTGATTCCCAGCCATTACGCGTTCAGGAACCTCTACAATCTGTTCCACAACAGCAATCTCCCCATCCTGCGGGGCCTGCTGAACAGCTTCTTTGTGGCCATCAGCGCCGCGGCCCTGAGCTCCTATTTCTCCGCGATGACGGCCTACGCCATCCACGCCTATGATTTCAAGCTCAAAAACGCGGCCTTCACCTTCATCCTGGCCATCATGATGATCCCGACCCAGGTCACGGCACTGGGTTTCCTGAGCCTGCTGCGGAGGATCGGGCTGATGAACTCCTTCATCCCCCTGATCATTCCTTCAATCGCTTCTCCGGCCGTCTTCTTCTACATGAAGCAGTATATGGAGTCCAACCTGCCCAGGGACCTGATCGAGTCGGCGCGCATTGACGGGGCCGGCGAGTTTCGGACCTTCAACCAGATCGCCCTTCCCCTGATGAAGCCCGCCATCGCCGTGCAGGCCATCTTCTCCTTCGTGGCGAGCTGGAACAACTACTTTGTCCCGGCCCTGGTCCTCAAAAAGGACAGCATGAAGACCCTGCCAATCCTGATTGCGACCTTGCGCTCGGCGGATTTTCTCAAGTTCGACATGGCCCAGGTCTACATGTTCATCTTCATGGCCATCCTGCCGGTCATCGTGGTCTACCTCTTTATGGGCAGGAGCATTGTGGCCGGTCTGACAGCCGGCGCTGTCAAGGGCTGAAAATGCAGGCTTTGTGAAAACTGCACCCGGGAATGGAAAGCATGTGTCGGACATGTTGCTTACGCTGACGCCCTCGCGGGCAGCATGGTTGAAAATATGAATACCAGGGCAAAAAAAAGCCTTAGGCGCGTCCGTATACATACGGCGTGCCCGGGGCTTCTTTCATGATTCCTGTTTCTGTTTCCTGTATACTGCTCTGCCGGGAGGATGCTCCGTGCACCGGAATCTGCTGTGATCTTCATCGCCGGAACTCCCGTTTTTTACTCGTAGGATTTCCCGTGCTCCAGGATCCTGAATTTGCTGAAATAGGTAAAGATGGCTTTGCCAAGGATCTTGTTCCGTCGGACGTAGGCGTACTGTTCCGCCTCCTCCTCCGTCTGTGCCAGGCCCTCGCTCATGGCGTTGTCGGCCCAGTAGCGGGCGTCCTCGGACCAGTTGCGGTTGTCGCCCAGCATCAGGTAGCAGCCCTCGGGGACGTGGAATTCAAAGTCCGTATTGAGGACCTCCCAGTCCTCCTTGAGGTAGTCCTCGCGGAGCGGTTCGTCCGCGTCATTGATATAGATCTCTCCGTCGTCGATATAGACCGTCTCTCCCGGCAGACCGATGATCCTCTTGATATAGATCTTCTTCTCATCCACCGGATAGTGGAAGATCACGATATCCCCGCGCTGCGGATCGTCAAACCAGTAGCTGAAGCGGGCTCCGATCAGGCGGTCATGGGTCATGATCGTGTCCTCCATGGAACCGGAGGGGATGACCGCGTTGATGATGATAAACTGTGTCAGGAAGAGGGCGACGGCAAACATGATGACAAAGGACTTGACCCAGTCCAGGAGTTCCTCCACGAATGCCTTCTTTTTTGCTTCCCTTTTCGCTTCCTTATCCGCCGCTTTTTTTTCGGCGTCCAGATTCTTTTCTTCCATATATCCTTTTCCGTTTATTGTCTTTGAGCCCCGTACATGTCACGTATGGAGGGCTCTGCCGCCTGCAGCCTGAGAATCTGTTTGATCTGTCTGTACATTCTGTACATTCAGACGGCTGACTCGCGCTGCTTTTGCGTCGCAGGTATTTTCGTCCCAGCGGACACAGGATCTGTCAGTTCTGCGCATCTCCGCGCAGGACCTCCGCCATCTGTTTTGCAAAGAGCAGGTGGCCCTTTTCCGACAGGTGGACGCCGTCATAGGCGAAATCCAGTTCCCATTTGGAGGCGTCCGCGAAACGAATCTGCCGCCACTTTGCAAGTTCGGCATAATTTTCCGCCAGTTTCCGGCCCGCTTCGTAATACATCTGCGCGCAGCTCATATCTCCGCTGACATAGGAGGCACCGAAGGACGCTTCCGTCAGCCGGATGCGGGGCGGGGCGATGAGGAGGATCTGCGGCGCGGGGCCTTCGGATCCGGCCTCCTCCGCGACCTCCACGAGGACATTTTCCACAAATGTGAGCATGTCATTCATCCTGCGCGCCGTCCGGTCGGGATCCGGCCGAAGGGTGCTCAGGAGGTCATTGGTCCCCAGCATGACCGCGAACAGGTCCAGGGGTGTCTCCCGGCGCAGTAGGGAAGCCAGATATTCCCACTCCCAGCGCGTCACGGGGAGGGCGCGGCCAGGCATTCCGTCATCGGCGATCTGCCAGGGCTCCTGCCCCGAGAGATATCTCTCCAGAATCGTCGTCCAGCGGGCATCGCGCGGGTAGCGTCCGCCCATAAAACCGGCGGGGTCATATCCGTAGGTGTTGGAATCCCCGAAAAAGAGTGCTTTCTTCATTTCTTTTGATTCTCCGGCGCCTTGCGGCCGGTTCCGGCCGTTTTCTTATTGCCGGCCGTTTTTTTCTTCGCAGCAGGATTGTTTCTCTTACTTCTAGCGGCAACAGCCTTTTTCTCAGCAGCCCGCGTGGATGTCTTCTCACCTGCGTTCTTTTTTCCCGCCGCCTGCACAGACGTTTTCTCACCTGCGTTCTTTTTTTCGGAATCACCTGAGGATGTCCGCTTTTTGGCTGCTGCCTTTTTCACAGATGCAGGCTCCGGCTGGTTGAATCCGGATGCCCTTGTATCGTCCGCCGCTTCTTCTCTTGTTCTGCTGCCGGTCGCAGCGTCCTTTTCCTCTCCTGCTCTGTTCTGCTTTCCGATTGATCCGGGGCGCTTCTTTCTGCGGGCGGCCTTTTCCGGCACCCTGACCAGAAGGAGGCGGTCGATGATCCGGTCAAACTGGATCCGCAGGAAAGCCGCGACGGGGACCGCAAAGAGCATACCGACCACGCCGCCCACGGAACCGCCGATGATCAGGGCGGCAATGACCAGCATGGGATGGATATCGACGGTGTTGCTCAGGAGCCTGGGGTTGATGACGTTGCCGTCCAGGGTCTGGATGATAAAGAGGATGATCAGGGCCGCCAGGAGCCTGCGCAGGTCACCCGAGACCAGGCAGACCAGGATGGTGGAGCCGTAGGCGACCACGGGTCCGACATAGGGGATCAGGTTGCCGATCCCGCTCAGGATGCCGATGATGACCGCGTAGTGCACGCCGATCAGGGAGAGGGAGGCGCTGACGAGGACGGCCATGATCAGGGCGTCGATCAGCTGTCCGCGGATATAGCCCGAAAAGACCGCATCCGCGTCCTTTGTAAGGACACGGAAGGTGCGGCGGGCCTTTTTGCCGCCGACAGCCAACAGGACCCGGCTCCAGTAGCGTCCGAGGTTCTCCCGGTCCATCAGGAAATAGACGGCAAAGATCACGGCAAAGAGGGCCCCTGTCAGGAAGCCGCCGATCTGTGTGACCCTGCCAGCAAGCCCGCTGCCGAGCCCGCCGGTAAAGCCCGCCAGGCGCTGGCCGATCTCACGGACGGCCGCGCTGACCTCCTCGGATGAAATGCTGTATTCCGCCAGGCTGTCCATAATGGTCTGGGCAAAGTTCTGGAAGGTCTGGGCAAAGGACCGGACCATGTCGACCAGGTCCGCGAGACTGGCGATCTTCAGGCTCCGTGTGACGGCGGAGACGACGACCGAGAGGAGGGCCAGCAGGGCCAGCAGGACGCCGGCCATGGTGATGGCGACGGCAGGTCCGCGGCGGCGGGCACCCTTTTTGTTGAAGGGAGGGATCCCGCGAAGCCGTCTCTCACACATCTTTTCAAGCGGGAGCAGGACATAGGCAAGCACAAAGCCCCAGAACAGGGGCTGCAGCAGCATGCCGGCCATGCCCGCCGCGCGTGCGGCGGCCTGCAGGATGCCGCCCATATGGTCGGCGATGCGTGTGCATATGTAGCTGACGACAAGCGCCACGACCGCATAGCGGGCAACTGTCCGGCAGATCCTCCTCAGCTCGCGCTGCTGCTGTTTTTCCTGTGCAGCGGCGCCTTCCTGCTCCGTCAGGTCCTCGCCCGTCTCTTTCCGGTCCGGTCTGCCTGTGTCTGCCGCTTCCGTGCCTTTCATCTCGTCTCTGCCGCCTGCGGGCGGAAATTCTCCCGCCCTGCGGCTGCCTGCCTGTCCTGTGCAGGGGCGCTCATCAGACAGACGGGATGCGGCTTTCGCCGCGGCGGCGGAGTCCTCCTCCGGCCTGCCATCCCTGTTCTGTCTCACGCCCATTTTTACAATACTGTCCATCCCAAAATTCCTGTGTCCTTCGTCGCAAAGATCCGGCCACCGGCGGCGGTCAGTCAATCTGTCCCGTCCGGGCACCGGCAGCTCCCGCGCCGGCCCGGTCAGACGGCGGAGAGACATCATCATGCATGTTTTATTTCGTTCTCTTCGATATGCTCCTATAAATGTTCCGCAAAAAAACAGCAAAACATTATGATTTTATCACGCAATGGGCAAAAGGTCAAAAAGTCCCTTCCGCCTTCCGAGAAAGCCGCACTCTCCGGGTGCCAAACCGGTACACACTGCTCTCGGTGACCGCCAGGTCCATCGGAATATCTGTCCGCTCCATCACCACCTCATCCGCCTCCTGGGCGTCAAAGGCGAGCAGGATCTTCGGAATCTCCGGAGGGAGCTTTGCCAGATAGCGGTCATAATATCCCGCTCCGTGTCCGCAGCGGCCGCCCTGCCGGTCAAAGACGACGCAGGGGACCAGGACCACGTCGATGGAAGCGGGATCGACAGGCTGCGCGCGCGCCGGGTCCGGTTCCCGGATGCCGAAGGGTCCCGTGCGCCAGGCCAGGGGATCACCGGCGTCCGGGATCACGGCATCCATGTGTCCGGCCTCCCCGCAGGCCGGATAGCAGATGGTCCTTCCCTCCTCCGCGAGCGTCCTGATCAGCATGCCGGGATCCGCCTCGTCCCATGAGGCGGCGTAGGTAAAGACCGTCCGGGCGCGCATCAGCTCCGGAAGTCCTGACAGGTTCTGGCAAATTTTTTCGTTCTTCTCTGCCCGCTCCCGGTCTGTGAGCGCGCGGCGCCGCTGTGTGGCAAGGGCACGCCGGTCGTCCTTGCGCATCCGGATCTCCTCTCGATAGGCCTGGCGGATGGCACCGGCCATATAGAGGGATCCGAAGGCCACGACCGGCAGCTCCTGTGCCTGTACCTGCGCCAGTGCCAGGCGGATTCCCTCCCGCGGTGTCCCGCAGGCCCGCGCGGGAATCCCCCGCTCTGTCAGAACCTGGGCCAGCTCCTCAGCGGGCAGGGCGCGCGGGCTGTCCGGCGTCAGGCAGACGAATCCAGCCGCAAAGGGCAGGAGCAGGTCGATGACCGCGCCGTAGTCCTTGTCCCGGAGCATTCCGAGGAGAAAGAAGATCTTTTTTCCGGGCAGATATGTGTGCAGAGATTCTGCCAGAGCCTCCGCGCACTGGGGATTGTGGCCGCCGTCCAGGATAAAGAGGGGACTGCGGGTCAGGACCTCGAAGCGGGCGGGCCAGGTCACCAGCGCCAGACCGCGCCGGACCGCCTCCTGCGGAATGTCGAAGCCGCGGCCGCGCAGGGCTTCGACCACTGTCAGGGCCGTGGCGGCATTGTGCAGCTGATACTCACCGGTCAGGGCCAGACGGAAGGGTGGCTCCTGGGCGGCGGACCGGGCGGAGCTTTCTTCCGATTCCAGGCCGCTTCCGCCATGATCCATTTGCATTTCCGGCACCGGCTCCGGCAGGAAACGGAATTCCTGGCCCTCCAGGCTCCGCGACAGGAGCTCCACGCGCGAAAAACGGGCGATATGCAGGGGACACCCCTTTTCCCCGCAGGTCCTGCGCACGACCTCCATAACCTCCGGCTCATTCTCATAGCAGATGACATCGGAGCCGGGCTTGATGATCCCGCACTTATTGCCGGCGATCTCCGCCAGGGTTGAACCCAGATATTCCGTGTGCTCCAGCCCGATCCGGGTGATGACGGCCGCCTCCGGCGCATCGATCACATTGGTCGAATCAAAGGTTCCTCCCAGGCCGACCTCCAGGACGACGAGATCACACTTCTGCTCCGCGAACCAGACCATGCCGATCGCCGTGATCAGCTCGAACTGGGTCGGATGGTCCTCCATGGTCTCCGCCAGGTCCCGGACCCGGGCAGTGATGCGGGCCAGGGCGTCCTCCGGTATATATTCCCCGCACACCTGGATCCTCTCCCGGAAATCCTCGATATAGGGGGACGGGTAGAATCCGGTCCTGTACCCCGCCTCCCGCAGGATCCTCTCGATCATGGCACAGGTGGAGCCCTTGCCGTTGCTGCCCGCCACATGGACAAAGCGCAGGCGCTTCTGCGGATCACCCAGGAGCCTGAGCAGGTCCTCTGTCCTCGAGAGCCCCAGCTTCCACTGGCTCCAGGTGTGGGCATTGATATATTCGATCGCTTCCTGTACTGTCATCCCGGTCTGTCCTCCGCTCTTTTCCAAATATCCCTGCGTTCCGCGCCTGCCGAAAGGGCATGCGGCAGGCGCCGTCTCCAGGGAACTGTACCCTTCATTCTTTCCAGCCATGCCGCTCTTCCTAAACCCTGCCCGGGGAGCCTCCCCGCGCTGACCCTCATTATAGCGAAAAAACACGGGCAGGGAAACAGCATTGCAGATTACCGCTCATGCATGAAAAAGCCATGCCGAGCTTGTGAAGGCGATCGATCCGGTAAGGCCTGTCCTGTACTTGCAATCCCGCACGTCCGGCACTAAAATAGTGTACAGCATCCCCGGTTCCGGGAGGAGGGCGGCGAGGCAGCATGAATGACATGCCGCCGGACTGTCCGGCCGGTATTCAGAGCAAAAATAAGAGAGAGTCGTTGATATACGCGGCCGCCGGGGTGTCTTGTATGTAGTTCAAAAACCGCCTGCGCGCCTGCCTCATGTCCCCGAGCATACGGCCGGCTGCGGGCTGTATGTAAAACACGTCATCATCTGAAGGCAGGAAGGAGACAGGCATGATCCTCGCGATCGACACCGGCAATACCCATACTGTGATCGGGTGCATCAACCCCGATGGAGAGATCGCCCACATTATGCGGATGGAGAGCAATCTCTATAAGACAGAGCATGAATATGCAGCGAGTATGAAGCTCATCCTGGAGCTCAACGGCGTCAGCCTGAAAAAGATTGACGGCGCTGTGATCTCCTCCGTCGTTCCGCCGCTGACAGTCGTTCTCAAAAACGCCGTCAAGCTGATCACCGGCGTGGACGCCCTGGTGGTCGGTGCCGGCGTCAAGACCGGCCTCCCGATCATGATCGACGATCCCGGGACCATCGCCGCCGACCTGGTCGCGACCGCTGTCGCAGCCAAAGAGTACTATCCCCTGCCCTGCATCATCATCGATATGGGGACAGCGACGACCGTGACGGTCGTCGATCAGAAGGGGCGCTACATCGGCGGGGCCATCCTGCCCGGTGTCGGCCTGTCCATGAACGCGCTGACCGCCGGGACCTCTCTCCTGCCCAAGATCGAGATCGTCCCGCCCAACAAGGTCATTGCCACCAATACCGTCGAGTGCATGAAAGCCGGCATCATATTCGGAGCCGCGGGCGCGATCGACGGTGTGCTCGATCGATTCACGGAGTCCCTGCAGGCGACCGGCGATGAGGAGTGGAGCATCGTGGCGACCGGCGGACTGGCGGGGACGATCTGCCCCTGCTGCAGGCACCAGATCGTCATGGACGACAACCTCCTGCTCAAGGGCCTGCACATCATCTGGGAAAAGAACCGGGGCAGCAGGAAAAAAACGAAATAAAGGGCATGAAACTCCTGATCTGCCGGTGCAAAAAAAACGGCAGTGAGACGGGCGGAAAAAGACGAAATAATAGACATAAACTAACAGCCGGTGTGGTCGATCAAGGCCACACCGGCTGTGTTTTATCTCAGTGACAAATATAGCAGGGAAACGTCACCTGTCCCGCAAGTGTCTCAACCCGGTCAGATCTCGGAGAGATAGATGAGGGCGGACCGGAAGTCTCCCCAGAAATTGGGCATGGGGAGGCCTGCGTACATGAGGGCATCGCCGCGCATCTGTGTGCGGGGACCGACAGGCAGGACCATGGTTTCGTCGTCCTCGGGTGCGATGGCGCCGGTCCGGTCGACGATGACCGCGTACTCCTTGTCGGGGTCAAGTCCGGGGATGCGGAGGATGCGGCTGCGGTCCTCGGGAACCTTGAGGACCTGGACGTAGGTGATCAGGGCCTCGGTCTTGTCCTTGGAGACGACCTCATAGCAGTCGTACAGGTGGTTTTCCCGATAGGACGCGATGCGGTAGTAGTCCCCGCGCCGGATCAGGTCGTTGTACTTGTGGTAGAGGGCGATCTGGTGAGGAATGTGGGCCTTGTCCTTGTCATCCAGCTTGGTGATGTCGAGCTCGTAGCCGAAGGTGCCGGCCAGGGCGACGTTGCCGCGGGTCTCGAAGGAGGTGCTGCGGCCGACCACATGGTTGGGGACGACGGACACGTGGGCACCCATGGTCGAGAGCGGGTAGATCAGGGAGGTTCCCTCCTGGATCATGAGGCGTTCGACAGCATCCGTATCATCGGAGCACCAGATCTGGGGGCTGTAGTAGAGCATGCCGGGATCGAAGCGGGCGCCGCCGCCGGAGCAGTTCTCCAGCAGGAGGTTGGGGAAGTCCTTTGTCAGCCGGTCCTGCATCTCGTAGAGGCCCAGGACATAGCGGTGGCAGAGCTCATCCTGGTTGTCCGCGCCCAGGCAGGTGCTGCCGAAATCGGTCAGGGTCCGGTTCATATCCCACTTGACATATTCGATGTTGGCGCTGCGCAGGACGTTGGAGACCATCTCGTAGACCCTGTCCCTGACCTCCTTGCGGGAGAGATCGAGGACATACTGCCAGCGGAGCTGGCAGGGCTCGCGGTCCGGAACACGGATGGCCCAGTCGGGATGGGCGCGGTAGAGGTCAGAGTCGGGGGAGATCATCTCCGGCTCGAACCAGAGGCCGAATTTCATGCCCAGGGCATTGATCTCGTCGACCAGCTTTTTCAGGCCGCCCTTGATCTTCTTTTCATTGACAAACCAGTCGCCCAGACCGGAGTGGTCGTCGTCGCGCTTGCCAAACCAGCCGTCGTCCATGACCAGCATCTCGATGCCCCATTTTTTGGCCTCGCGGGCGATGTCGAGGATCTTCTGCTCGTCAAAGTCGAAGTAGGTCGCCTCCCAGTTGTTGATGAGGATGGGGCGCTTCTTGTCCCTCCAGACGCCGCGGATCAGGTGATTGCGGTAGAGGTCGTGGAAGGTATGGGTCATGCCGCCCAGACCGGCATCGGAGTAGACCATGACGCCCTCCGGTGTCTGGAAGGACTCGCCGGGCTGAAGGGTGAAGGCAAAGCGGTCGGGGTTGATCCCCAGGGTCACGCGGATGCAGTCGTAGGCATCGCGCTCGACCTGGCCGCGGAAGTTGCCGGAGTAGATGAGGTGGAAGCCGTAGACCTCACCCACGTGCTGGGTGGCGTTGGGGGAGACCAGACCCAGGAAGGGCTGCTCGTGATGGGAGGTCTCACCGCGGTTGGAGGAGATCCCCTGGAAGCCGTAGCCGATGTCGCGGAAGTTCATGTGGCGCTCGCGGACCCACATGCCGTCCAGGGTCAGGAGGCGGAAGGGATGCTGGTCCCCGTCAAAGACGTCCATATCGAGGGACAGGGACAGGGCCTTCTCCAGGCGCACGGCACTGCCGCCGTCGTTGATGACCTTCATGTTGCGCATGATCGCGTCGGTGTCGCCGAAGATGGAATAGGACAGCAGGAAGCGGACATGAAGGACCGGATCCTCCATGGTGATCTCCAGGGTCATGGTATCATCGGCATGGCCGAAGGTCGCCGGAAGCCCCTCCAGCCTGTCCTTGCCCTTGTAGATGCGGTGGGATACATAGTAGGGCTGCAGGACTGTGTGGCCGCCCTGTGTCCGGACCGTCACGGCGCCGTCCCGGTGGTCGCCCGTCAGCTCTCCGGGGAGCTCATGATGCATGCAGGCCAGCACCTTGCCCCGCTCCCCGCCGTTAGAGGAAACTGTATAGGGATTCTCCCTGTGACGCAGCAGGTAGCGCAGGTCGGAATCGCCGACCCGCCTGCCGAAATAGACATGCTCCAGGAACTGCTCATCATCCATGACAGCCATGACATAGCTGACATGCTCTGTATCGATCTTAAAAATTCTTTCCTTTTCAAGAAACTGAATGTTCATTTATTCCTCTTTCCTCCATGTCGAAGCGCTTACGCGCTGAGACGCCCGAGGCGGAATCCCGGAGGGGATTCCGGCGACGGGATATGCAGAGGTTTGCGGCCTGCCCGCAAACCTCTTGAGATCAAAATCCTGTATCGACAGGATTTTGATCTCGTTCCTCCATGTCGAAGCGCTTATGCGCTGAGACGTTAGTTTCAGCGCGAAAGCCGATCAGTTATGAGTACATTCTCATGGAAAAGAGGGGCTTTTTCAATACATGAATGTGCCGCAGATATGTCAAAATGGTAACTCAAAAAACATTGCGGGATCCGGGGAAACGGCCAAAAAAGTAAACGGACAGGCCCCCGGCCTGTCCGCCCTGGCCCCGGACTCACAGACGAAGCCGGGTTCATATTTTTCAATCTTCCTTTTCACTCTTTTTTCTCAAGCCCTGTCTGCAGGTCAGACCGGTCAGATCTTGGGAAGGACCTGCTCGAGGCCGTCCATGTATTCTCCCCTGTAGTATTCGATCTTGCCGGTGTCACAGGCCGCCGCCATGGAGGCGTCGATTGGGATGCGGGCCACGACCGGGATGCCCTCCGCTGCCGCGGTCGCTTCGACATGCCCGTCTCCAAAGAGGTGGATCTCCTCTCCGCAGTGCGGACATTTGATATAGCTCATGTTCTCGATCAGACCCAGGATCGGAACATCCATCATCTTGGCCATGGCGACGGCCTTGCCGACGATCATGCTGACCAGGTCCTGCGGCGTCGTGACGATCAGGATGCCGTCCACGGGCAGAGACTGGAAAACCGTCAGCGGAATGTCGCCGGTTCCGGGCGGCATATCGACGAACATGTAGTCAATATCTCCCCAGGCGACGTCCGTCCAGAACTGCTTGAGGGCGCCGGTGATGACGGGGCTGCGCCAGACGACGGGCTGCTCCTCGTTCTCCATCAGCAGATTCATGGACATGGCCTTGACTCCGGTGATCGAAGTGGCGGGGAAGATCGTGGTCTCATTGGCGGACAGGTCCGTCGGGTGCAGGCCGAACATACGCGGGATGCTGGGACCGGTGATATCCGCGTCCAGAATGCCTACGGAATAGCCGCGGCGGCTGGCCCACAGGGCGCTCATTGCGGTGACGGAGGACTTGCCGACGCCGCCCTTGCCGCTGACAACAGCGATCATCTTCTTCACGTGCGTACCCGGATTCGGATCCACCTTGAAATTGGGCTGCGGAGGCGCCATGTGGCCGGTATTGGCCTTGGGAGTGTTTTCGTTGCTCATAGGTTTATTGTTGTCTCCTTTCTATTGTTCAGCCGCGGTCCGGACGGGCCGCCGCGGATGTATCTGCGCTGCTGCATATGCCGTCCCATCGATGTCCGGGAATTCCTGCGGGACAGAGCCCGGTCAATGCCGGACAGCATCCTTATTATGATACAATCATTGCTCCCCAATTACAAGCTGTCCCTGCCGGCATTGCTGACTCCCCACAAAGCTGTTACAATATCGTAAAAGCTCCGGCGGTGCGGCCGTGTGTGTCGGCATGCTTGCATGCCTGCACACACTGACATAGCTGCCGGGCCAAATCTTTTTCTGCGAGGTCCCCTCTGATGGATGATATCAATATTGCCATGCTGATCGACGCTGACAACGTCAGCTCCAAATATATCCCCGGCATTCTGAGCGAACTGTCCAAATACGGCAAGATCACCGTGCGCCGCATGTACGGTGACTGGTCGCAGGACCGCCTGCATGCCTGGCTGAACCGGGCGTCCGGCTACTCGCTGACGCCGGTCATGCAGCCCAACAACACGCCGGGCAAAAACGCCTCGGACATCGGTCTGATCATCGATGCCATGGACATCCTGTACACGGGCGATGTGCAGGGCTTCTGCATCGTCTCGAGCGACGGCGATTTCAACAAGCTCGCCACCCGGCTCCGGGAGGCCGGCAAGGTCGTCATTGGCATGGGCGAAAAAAAGACCCCCGAATCCTTCCGCGTGTCCTGCGAGCGCTTCATTTTCCTCGAGGTCATCAACGAGAGCGACAGCGACGACGACGTCTCCCCCGCCGCAGACAGGCGGGCCCGCGCTTCGCGCAAAAAGACGTCCCAGCCCCAGCTGCCCGCCCCCGCGTCCCTGTATGGAAATGCCGGCTACGGCAGCGCAGGCAGCGGATCCGCCAGTGCCCAGAGCGGAGGCAGCTACGGAAGCCGCCGCCGCAAATCCGGCGGGGATGCCTCTGCCTATGCGACCCCTGCCGGCTATACGGACAGCGGCGACGCCTATGTCTCGGAGAACAGCTACGGATACGGCAGCGATCCGGACAGCGACGGCGACGATCCTCTGTTCACTCCTCCGGAGACGATCGAATCCACGATCGTCAAGCTGATCGAGGACAACAATGCGGAGGGCAAGGAGACCGGCCTGGGAGAGATCGGGTCCCGGCTCGTCAAGATCTTCCCCGACTTTGACATCCGCAACTATCACTACAGCAAGCTGTCGGAGTTTCTCAAGGATTTCCCTTCTCTCTCCGTGGAAAACCGGGACAGTGCCGTCTGGGTCTCCCTGAGCAGCTCCCCCGACTCCGATATCGAGAGTCAGATCCTGCGGATCTTTGAGAGCCATCACACGGACGATATGTACATCAGCACCCTCCGCAAGGAGCTGGAGGAGATCAACGACAAGCTCGACGCCACGATCCGCAAGAGCGGCGTGACGCGCTTCTCCGTCTACCTCAACCGCATGATCCCGTCCGTGGAGGTCAACGGCCGCCACGTCATGCTCCGCAAGGGCCAGTGACGGAGCGCCGTATCCGCGGAGCACCGCATCCGCTGCAGCCCTTTCAGACAGCCGTTTTCCGCTGCCCTTTATACAGGACAGTTTCTATGCAATTCTATGCAAAAAGAAGGATCCCCTGCCCGCAGCCTTTCCGCTGCCGGACAGGGGATTTTTTTGGTCAGACGATGGCGACACCGTGCGCATGCAAAAAGCGCTCGATCCGGGCCCAGTAAAGCTCGGGATCATAGATCACGGACTGGACATGTCCCGCCTCCGGGACCCACTGGAAGGCTTTGGGGCAGGAAGCCGCCCTGTAGAGTGCCGGCATCATCCGGGCCGGCACGAAGTCATCCGCCTGCCCGTGGATGAAGAGGGTAGGGGTCTGAGACCTGGCGACCGCCTGCAGCGGAGAGGCCTTGGCGATGTCATAGCCCGCCCGGACCAGCGCGATTCCGCGGACCGCCTCCATCATGACCGGGGCAGTGGCGGCAGGCCCCCCGAGTCCCCTGTACATGGAGCTCATGACGTCCATGGCGGAGGTGTAGGAGGAATCCGCCACGGCCGCCGCGACCTGCGCGGGGAGCCGGTGGCCGGTCGTCAGCAGGACTGCGGCCGCCCCCATCGAGATCCCGTGCAGAATGATCTGCGCGTCGCGGTCCCGCTCAAGGATCCAGTCGATCCAGGACAGGATATCCAGGCTGTCGTGATAACCCATCCCGACATAGTCCCCGTCGCTCTTGCCATGGCCGCGCAGGTCCGGCAGGAGCACATGCATGCCCAGCCGGTCCCGGTAGACACGGGCATAGATGCCCATGCTGTCCGCCGCGTCGGCATAGCCGTGCACGCAGACCGCGTACCGGTGCTCCCCGTCACCATACTCCGACGGGATGAAATTCGCGTGCAGCTGCAGGCCGTCCCCCGCGCGCAGATATATGTCCTCTCTGCGGGGATGGCCTTTCATCCACCTGCGCCCCTCGACATAGTCCTTTTCGATGGGGTCTCTGTCTTTTCTCACATCATGTTTTTTGGGCGTCAGGGCGAATTTGTAAAAATGCTCCGCCGCTCCGAGCAGGGCGCCCGCCCCGGCACAGGTTCCTGCCAGCAGCACCGATTCTGCCACACTGCGGAGCCCGCATTCCTTCTTTGTCTTTTTCACCTGCTTATTCTCTCCCCTTCAGGTCTTCCCTGCATGTCAAAGTGCTGTCCTGCCGCGGGATCAACCGCGGAATCCTGCACACGAAGAGCAATGCTCAGTGTAAACCGGCTGCCGCCGGGTCCGCTGCGGGCATGGACACTTCCTCCCATCAGCCTGGCGGCCTCCCTGGCCGCGAAGAGGCCGGAGTGGACCGGCCGGTCTGTTCCCGCCTCCCTCTTGACCTCAAAAATCGACTGGATCCGGGACGGCGATATGCCGGCCCCGCTGTCGTCGATCCGGAAATGTACATTGACCAGTCCGCCGGACGGACGGTCCGCGCGGCAGTGCACACTGATCAGTCCGCCCCGCCGTGTACTGGCGATGGCATTTTCCAGCAGCTCGCAGAGGGCCCGCACCAGCAGGGCTCCGAACCCGCGCGCGGACTCCGGCAGCCTGCTGTCTCTGTACAGCCGCAGTGTGATCTCTTTCTCCGTACAGGCAAAATCCTCATAGCGCAGAATGTTCTCCAGGCACGCGGCCGGCGAAAACGCCTGCTCCTGCAGCAGGACCCTGCCCGAGGATGCCGCCGTCAGGAAATCGTCCAGCATGTCGCTCAGATCATCACCCGATTTCGCTGCCCGGTCCATGATCCTCCGGAGCCGCCGCTGGGCCTTCTCCTGCTCCCTGGCCCGGATCTGCTTCTCCGCCAGGAAGGCCCGCTCCTCATCCGCCGTCTCCCCGGCTGCGCCCGGAAGGAGGGATGGATCTGCGGTGTGAAGGCTGCTCCGGCTTTCCGGAACATCATCGGCAGATCCCGGATCGATCGAAGAGAAGACCGTCAGGGATCCCGAGCCGGCCATCCAGTCATGCGACGGATCCGCTGCGGATCCGGGTCCTGAGACCACCGGTGTAAGCGGACTGCTGTTCTTCCGGTCCGGTCCGGACGGATTTCCCGCCGGCTCCGGCACCTGTCCCCCGCCATTGTCCGCATAGACAGAGGCAAAGCCGTCCCCCGCGGTCCCGGCATCGGCTTCCGCCGCCCCCGCATTCTGTTTGAGCGCGGCGGCGCGGACCTCCCGGAACTGCTCCTCCAGCAGCAGGCGGCGGGTCCTCTCACTCCGCAGCCGGCTCTCCAGCCTGCGGCCGCGCTCCTGGGCTTCCCTCAGCTGCTCCTCCAGCAGGTCACGCGCCGTCCCGGCCTCTCTGACCAGACGGTCTGCATCGGCCTTGCCTGTGAGGATCCTGCGGTCAGCGTCGGCTTTCACCTCCGCGAGCTCTTCGGACATCTGCCTGCGGGCAGCTCTGGCCTCGTCCAGCTGACGTGCCAGGAGCACCGCCCTGTTTTTCTCCTCCAGCAGCCGGTTCTCGGCGCGGGTGATCTCCACCTCATGCTTCTCCTGCGCCGCCTTCATGGAGGCCTGCAGTTCACTCTGCCTCCGCGCGGCCCCTTCTTTAGCCCGCCGCAGATTGGCGCGCAGCTGGTCCTGACCGGCCCGGCCCATTTTCATGGCCCGGTCGATCCTCTGCTCCAGCTCCTTCTGCTGGGCCTCCCGGTCGTAATAGAAGAGGTACATCCTGACGGTGCCGTTCTTTTCCCGGACGCGGCGGACCACCAGTTCCACGCGGGGCATCTCCCCGCCCGTCTCCGGCACGCTGTGCCTGACAGACACGGCTTCCGGCGCCTCTGAAGAAGCGCCTTCCCCCCTCTGCAGCTGCCGCGGCCCTTCCGGCGTCCCCTCGGCCGAAGTCATCTCGCTGTCCCCGGTCCGGCTTCCCTTCAGCGCTGCGCTGCCTGCCCCGCTTCCGCCCCTGAGACGGAAGATCCCGCAGGAGAGAGGCCCCGCCGAGGCGCCCTTCATCTTTCCGAAGACCGGATTCTCCAGGAGCCGGTCGCGGGTAATGCTGGTGATCTCCAGCCCGTAGAAGGGATCCAGGAGGATATTTTTGCTGTAGGCACTGTTGGAGACACCGAACATGGCCGGAATATTCCTGCTGATAAAAAAGACCCTCGGGCCCTTTCCCGCAGTCCTTCCCTGCCGGACCCTGACAGCGTTCGGACCGGCGCCGTCCTGTGCCGAATCTCCGGCTGCGTCCCCGGCCGCTTCCTGCACAGGCTCCCCCGCCTGCAGAGGATATTCGATCCCGCAGATGGCCTCCGGGATCTGGCGCAGGATGCCGGAGGCTGTATCCAGCCTGCTCTGCAGCCTGTCATTGGTCAACCGGAACCCGGTGGTCTCCTGAAAGACACAGTAATAGACCGTGCCGCCGTCCGCCTGATAGGCCGGCGCCCCGATCATCCGGTAGTAGAAGCTGTTGCCGTCCCTGCGGAAAAAGCGCAGGTTTGCGGAGATGTTGCCGCCGGTCTTCCTCGCCTGTTCGATCTGGTCCCGGATCTCCTCCCGGTCCTCCTCCGATGTCATAAAGAAGGGATTCTGCGCCATGGCGCGGTCGAACTCCTTCTCCCCGTATCTGAGCCTGCGGGCGAAGTAATCGTTATAGAAGACCGCTTCCTCCCGCTGCCCGTCCAGGCAGGCCAGGATCATGACGCCGCAGGGCAGGTTGGAGACAAATCCGCGCAGCTGCTCGGAGCTGTCCCGCTCGGTCTTTCTGGAAAAATGCAGGAAGGTGATCTCCAGCTTCCGGCTGCGCCGGCAGATCGCCATGGAACAGCGCAGATACAGCGGCCTTTCATCTTCCCTCGATACGAGATTGACCTCGTATGCCACTGTCATGATATTGTCCGCGCTCGGAGAACTCTTGATGGAGATCAGATCGACATACCTCGATTCGTTATCCTCTTCAATCGACCTCTGCAGAAATTTCAGCACCGCCCCCTCGGACAGGAAATGATGCATATCCTCCGGTGTGATCCAGACCAGGTCCCCTGCCAGCATCGACAGACAGCCGTCCACATCTTTCTCATCAAAATATTTATTTAAAAAATCTTTTCCAAAATCGATAGGAGTCTGCATGGCTTCATTATAGCAGAGCCCGGTGGTTTTTGCGAGACAGGCGGATGAACTGCGCGGAAAAACATATGGACCCGATCAGGTCCCTTTTTGCGCCCGCCGGGTCGTACCATATCGGCTGCCGCTCTGACGAGGGGCCTGATCGAAAACAGCAGAAAACTCTGTCAATACAGTATTTGCTGCCAGGGAGCTTTGTGCCGCGGGGCGGCCCCGGGCTCCTGTGATGTCGAATGATCGTACGGAAAGGAAACTGCCATGACCTGCCATGAAAGACTCCGCAGTCTGAGGGTCCGGAACAAGCTCACCCAGGCCTCTGTCGCCTCCCTGATCGGGATCCCGCAGCGCACCTACAGCTATTATGAGTCCGGTGACCGCCGCATCCCGCTGGACCATCTGGCCGCACTGGCCAGGTTCTACGACTGCAGCCTGGACTATATCTCCGGCGCGAGCCATGTCCCGCGCCCCTACCCCGAGATCTGACAAAAAAAGGATGGGCAGTGTCTGAAAGGATGCCTTATGTCCGCAGCCTGCGGCCGGGCAGCCCCCGGCGGGGATCACACTGTTTGCAATTCGCGGATGCACCTGCTAAGATGGTCTTTGTATCAGAATTTATCCCGGTGCGGAAGGTGATGCCTCTGCCGGCATCGGGCAGGCGGGGCGCAGGATTCGCAGGCGGGTCCCGCTAATGGCTGCATATCTCTGCATTATCCCGCATCTGCCTGCAAAACGGCGTCCCCGCATCGGGCGGCAGGACGTCTCCGGAAGGACATCGGAGGATCATGATCAGACTGCTCTGTATAGGTAAAATGAAGGACCGGGCCCTGCAGACTCTGGCAGCGGAATATGTGAAGCGCATCAGTTCCTTCTCCAGGGTCGAGGTCATCGAAGTCAAGGATGAGCCCAACGCGCACGCGGAGAGGGACGCGGAAGCCGCGCGGATCAAGGACGCGGAGGCCGAGCGGGTCATGGCAAAGCTCCGGCCAGCCGACCTGGTCGTGCTGCTGGACCTGCACGGACGCATGTGGGACAGCGAAGGCTTTTCGAGGCAGCTGGACGGCTGGCAGCAACAGTCCGCGCAGAAGGGCGGCGATCTTGTCTTTGTGATCGCGGGCTCCCTGGGCCCCGGCCGGGCCCTCACGGACCGGGCGGATGTGCGCTGGAAGCTCTCGGACCTGACCTTCACCCACCTGCTCACACGGGTCCTGATCCTGGAACAGATCTACCGCGCCTTTATGATCCTGCACGGCAGGACCTACCACAAATGATCAGAGTGCCGCATCTTCAGGCGGCAGAATGGAGTTTCGTATGAATATTCGTGAAGAAGCGGTTAAAATGAAACAGGTCGCGCCCGTTCTGGCTGCCTCCTCCAATGAGGAGCGAAATGCAGCCCTGCGCGCGATCGGCCAGGCCCTGCAGGCACAGAAGGAGGCGATCTTTGCCGCAAACGCAGAGGACTGTCGGGCGGCCGAAGAGGCGGGCATCGCGCAGGCCGTCATGAAGAGGCTTGTCTTCAACGAGGCCAAGCTCACAGATGTCTGCAAAGGGATCGATCAGCTCATCTCCCTCCCCGACCCGATCGGACGGACACTTCTGAAGAGGGAGCTGGACGCAGGACTCGTCCTCGAGCGCGTCAGCGTGCCGATCGGCGTCATCGGGGTCATCTTTGAGGCGCGCCCCGACGCCCTGGTACAGATCTCCACACTCTGCCTAAAGAGCGGCAACTGTGCCATTCTCAAGGGTGGAAAGGAGACCGCGCAGACCAACCGCGTCCTGTTCTCCATCATCCGCGATGCCGCCGTTTCCGCCGGTCTCCCTGCTTCCTGCCTGCTCCAGGCGGAGCTCCACAATGAGATCGACGAACTCCTGCAGTGCGAAAAGGAGGTCGACCTTCTCATTCCCCGCGGCTCCAACCAGTTTGTTCAGTACATCATGAACAACACAAAAATTCCGGTCATGGGCCATGCGGACGGCATCTGCCACATTTATGTGGACCGCGACGCCGACCAGGAAATGGCGGTCCAGGTCATCCTCGACGCCAAGACCCAGTACACCGCAGCCTGCAACGCAGTGGAAACCGTCCTGGTCCACAGAGACATCGCCCCCTCCTTCCTCCCCAAGCTGGCGCGGGCTCTTCATTCCGCCTCTGTCAGGCTCCGCGGAACACAGGAGGCGGAGGACCTGATCGTCGGGTCTGTCGAAGCGGCGGCCGCCATCGACGCTGTGGACATCATGACAGATGAAGACTTCCGGACCGAATATCTGGACCTCATCCTGTCCGTCAAGGTCGTCGCGGATGTCGAAGAGGCCATCGACCACATTAACCGCTACGGCTCCCATCACACAGATTCCATCATCACACGGGACGATGCCGCCGCGGACAGGTTCCTGCAGATGGTCGACTCCGCCGGCGTCTACCGCAACTGCTCCACCCGCTTTGCCGACGGTTTCCGCTACGGATTCGGCGCCGAGGTCGGCATCAGCACGAGCAAGCTTCACGCGCGCGGACCGGTCGGCCTGGAGGGCCTCGTGACCTACAAATACCTCCTGCGCGGGGAGGGTCAGATCGTCGGCGACTACGCCAGCGGACGGAGTTCCTTCCACTTCCGCGACCTCATGTGACCATACAGAAAGCCGCGTCTGCCCTTCGGTGCCCTGTCTCTTCCCTGCAGGGCACTCTGAAGTGTGCTGCTTGAAGCCGCTTTCTTTTTTACCGATCAGGGTTCCGCGACTGCGCGCACCGTCAGAGCCGGCGCCTCTGCGCCCGCGCCCGTTCCGGTATCCGCAGCATTCGCGGCTCTTCCAGCTTCAGCTTTACCGGCGGGATCCGCCTCATCTTTGCACAGGGCGTCGGAGACGGTCAGGACCGCGGCCTTCCTCTCCCCGGTCTCCCTGTCCTCCGTCTCTGTCAGGACGCCGTTGATCTCCCAGCCAACGATGTGATATCCTTCCGCGGGTTCAGCGGTGATCTCAAACGCTGTTCCGCAGTAGTGCTCCGAATCCATGGCCTCACCGGCCTGCAGGGTGATGTTGTTCCAGGATATTTCTGTCCCTTCTCCGGCTTCGATCTGGACACTGTACCGGTCCTTCAGGCCCAGGTATTTTTCAATGTCCGCCCGCAGCATCGGCTCCTTGTCGCGCACATTTTTCTTTGTGATCTCCGCCGTCTCCACCATCTCCTGCCAGAAATCATCGCCATAGTCCATCCGGTATTCTTTTTCCATCTGGGCATACAGGCTGTCCAGGATCTCGCAGTCCGGATCCGGCGCAAGGGCCGTCTGCAGGAGGTCGTCGACATAAGTCAGGAACATGTCACGGTAGCGGCTGCACTCCATGACATGGTGGAAGGTGCTTTTTTCGTCCTTCATCAGGTAGTCAAAGACCTCGGTCGACCAGTGCTCCGGCATGCTGTGGAGGTCGTTGGTCAGAATGTGATCCATGTCGTCCAGCACAAAGCGGAATCTTCCATCCGAATATGGATTTTCCGGATCCGCCTCTCCCAGGTAGCGCCACATCAGGATATTGTTGAAAGGCCAGTCCGAGTTGTTCATCAGGACCTCGAGCGCATAATAAAAGAGGTAGTTGTTCATGTCCACCTTCTCTTCGAGCCGGGCCTGGTTTTCCTCCTGCGTCAGATCTGTCTCGAGCAGCTTTACGATCCCTGCCTGCGTAAAAACATTGTAGTCATTGCCTTCATATTTGTCGATGGCATCCGGGACGCCCAGCCCGAACAGCCGGCACATGTACTCCCTGTCCACAGACGGCGTGATGTCACAGATGGTATAGAACTCCCCGTTCAGATACACCGCGCCGAGCCGGTTTTCCGCCAGTCCGGGAAAGCCGCACTGGTCGGTCAGGATCTTGGCATACTGGCTGCGCACAGCCCGCATATGATACTGGGGAACGCCGTGGGACCTGAATTTGAGTTTCCTGAAGGCTGTCCCCGCAGGATCCTCCGCCGTCTCCTTCTCTTTCTCTTCCTCTTCTCCGCCTCCTGTGCTCCCGGAGCCGGCCTCCTCCTGCAGGGGAAGGATCCCGTAACAACTGTCCCCGGAAAAGAGATCCAGCTGAAAATACTTGTCCCGGCTCCCCCTGTCCGTCGAAGCTTCCAGGCGCAGGGACCGGTTGGGCAGATTCCGCGAGCTGAATCCCGTGACAGACAGACCGCCCTCCTCCTCCAGCAGGACCTGTCCATCCGGGGAAAGGAGGGTCACATGGGCATCCCGCACCCAGTCGTCGCCGGTATGAAAATAGTTTCCTGACCGGTCCACACGGGTTCCGCTGTCGATGTCCTCCTGGTAGTGACTTCCCCTGATCATAAAACCATTCTCATAATCAAAGAGATTGGCGGCATCTGTAGACAGGCAG
This sequence comes from uncultured Lachnospiraceae bacterium, assembly GCA_902781215.1. Classification (GTDB taxonomy): domain Bacteria; phylum Bacillota; class Clostridia; order Lachnospirales; family Lachnospiraceae; genus CAG-791. The sequence goes on along the minus strand of CACZIO010000007.1, from coordinate 20,952 downwards.
ACGACCCAGGCCCCGTACCGGCTGAAGACGTCCCTGCCGATCACATAGGTCCGCGTTACAACGTCGCTCTTATCCTCACCCTGGATCAGGCGGGCCCGCACAGGGATCACGCTGATCCCGTCCTCCGCCGCCCGCGGAACGACCCCCTTGTCCGAGGCCGCCGCGGCCATTTCCCGGCGCCACATCTCACGGTTCTCGTCGATCGTGGGGACCGCCCCGCTCCTGTCGCCGGCAGAGTCATCTCCCTCCGCGTCCCCGTCGGAGGAATCCCCGTCCTCCATCCCGGTCTCCGCTGCGGAAGCCCTCTCCATCTCCAGAGCTTTTTCCGTCTTCGCAGTTTCCGCCCTGCGTTCCTGCAGCGCTGCCTCCGCAATGGCGGCCAGGTCGATCCCGCCCTCGTACAACAGGCTCTCCGAGGTCGGCTCGTCTCCGTCCGTTGTGTACCGGATCTCGACGTCCTCCGGAATGGCAGGATCCCGCCCCAGTTTCAGCGTAAAGCCCTCTGTATAAAAGCCGCTGTCCTTTGAAAAAACAAGCGGTTCTCCGTCGACTGTCTGCATGGCTCTGTGAAGCGTTCTCGCCCGGTCATTCTGCATATAAGTCTCAAGGAGAAGCAAAATCAGCGCCACTGTAATGGCAGCGGCGCTGATCAGCGTATATTTTCTGAAATAGATATTTTTGTTCTTCATCCATCAACCTGTCTGCTGTTCCAGCCTCTAGAAAAGCTCCTGAAACATCGTTTCAGTCTGGTTTTCCGGCATCATTCTATGATATGAACAGTTCCTCTGGCATACTGCGCGGTCATGAACCGGCACAGATCCCGCCTCAGTGCCTGCCGGGACGTCCCGGTCCATGGGGCGGACCGCCCGGGTTTTTGCCGCCGCCGGGGGCCTGTCTGTTCTGGAGTTTGACACGGGACTCCGTCGTGCGGATGTAGCGGTCATTCTGTACCTTCAGATGGATCCCTCCGTCCGTGACGTAGGCCGCCGCCCGCTTCTCCTGGGCGACCGGCTTCATCTGGCCCACCAGGACGGCGTTGACAATGGCCGCCGGAATGAGGGCGAAGACAAGGGCGATCAGGTAGGAAACTGTTGTGGTATTTTCTCCGCTCAGCAGGAAGGACCCGAACAGGAGCAGGCAGAGGACAAATACCACGAAAAACCACAGCGCCTGTTTTGCCTTGGAGACCGGCAGGTTGCCGGTCATGCGGCCGGTCTGGCCGTTCATGGCGAAGAGGAAGTTCTGCCCCTGCCAGCTGGTGCTCAGGAGCCATACCGGGAAGACCGCGTACTCGGTCTTCTCATTGACGACCTTCTCCCTGTGATCGCGGGTGGAGACACTGGTATAGCCGGTGACAGTCCCCCGCAGGGATTCCTCCGCCGTCGTGCGAGACCGCTCATAGGCGCGCTTGCCGCACTCCTTGCTGCTGACATCGTATTTGTTGGCCAGGTAACCCGGCATATAGGCGAGGGAGAAGTCCGTGATCGCCCGGTAATCGAAGGGCTCGATGCTGTCCATGAGGTCATCCGGCATCTTCGTGGAAGCGTCCACCGGCACACGTGTGAAGCTGATGGTGCCTTCGCGGTCCACCTCATAGTGCTTGGACCGGGTCACCTCATACTCTCCCTGGCGGAAGACCTCGTCCTGCTTCGCGTCGTACCGGCCTGCAGCATCCACATGGCCGCTGTAGAGCCAGAAGGGAACGTAGACGCCCTTGATCTCGTCCAGGTGGTTCTCGTTCCGGAAAGCACCCGGCAGGAGCGTCTTGCCCTTGTAATAGCTTTTGAGCGCGTTGACGGCATCCTTCTTCTCATACTGGAAGGGGATGACATAGTCCGGCTTCTGGGTTCCGGCAAACTGTCCGGGGATGATCGTGTTGTTGCCGCAGTAGGGGCACCTGGTCGCGGCGGTCGTCTCATCGCAGATCAGCTCCGCCCCGCAGGAGGTGCAGTTGTAGGCCCGCATCTTCGCGGCATCGTTCCCCCAGCCGGAAGCTGCCGGATCGGATGAGGCCGCTGCTGACTGGCTGTCTGCAGCGGAAGATCCTGCCGCGGCGCTCTGATCATTTTTTCCGGAGGCACTGCCCGCGGCAGGCTGACTGCCGCCCGCTTCCGGACCGGTGTCCTTGCCGGCGCCGTCCGTAAAGGCAGCGGCCGCAGCCTCATTTTTGGCCGCAAAGAGTTTTTCCACCTCCTCCACCGTGTAGGTGCTGCCGCAGTAGTCACATTTGAGTATTCCCGTCTTTCCGTCAAAATGAAGCGGCCCGGTACATGCAGGGCACTGATACGTGGTCACCTTGTCCGCCATCGATTTTCTCCTCAGTACATTGCGTAGCTTCACATTTTCCTTACCGTGCCGGAGCACTTCTGTGCGCAGGCGCACTCACAGCGGGAACCGTCCCCCATCTGATGCAGAAATCAGATCTACAAGATCCGGTATTCAAATCCGGTATACGAATCCGATGTACAAATCCGATATTCACATCCGGTATACAAATCCGATATACAAGTGGGACAGGATCACTCCTGTCCCACACATATTCCGTCCATGTACAGGGACAGAGCCCTGGTCTGTTTATGCCCTGGGCTTGCCGCAGCCGGAGCAGAACTTGCCGGTGTTGTCGGTCTGGCCGCATTCCGGGCAGGTCCAGGAACCGCTGTCCGCCGCGGGTTTAGCCGTTCCGCAGCCGGGGCAGAATTTACCCTTGTTGCCGGTCTGGCCGCAGTTGGGGCAGGTCCACTCCTCAGGCTCCGCGGGCTTGGCCGTGCCGCAGTTGGAGCAGAACTTGCCGGCATTTCCGGTCTGGCCGCAGGAAGGGCAGGTCCATCCGGCTGCCGCAGAAGGTGCCTGCATCTGCGGCGCTGCTGCCTGCTGCGCTGCTGCCTGCTGCTGTGACACTGCAGCTTGCTGCTGTGTTGCTGCCTGCTGCATCAGCTGTCCGACGTTGACGCCGCCGGCCTGCTGGGCCATGCCCATGCCGGCGAATCCCATCATGGCGCCGCCCGCATTCTTGGCCGCATCCTTCATGGCCTGGGCGTTTGCCTGGACGGTGATGCCGGCCGCGATCGCCGCATTGCCGCCCGCCGCGAGGCCGAGCTGCAGGTTCTTGATCGCCTGCTCATCCTCTTCGGAGGCCTTGACGCTGCTGACGCCGCAGGTGACGATCTCGATGCCGTAGACCTGGCCCCAGGTGGAGGACAGTTCCTTGTTGAGGGCATCGGAGAGCTCCTTCGTGTGGCCGGGCAGGGAGCTGTAGCGGATCCCCTGGTCAGAGATTCTGGCGAAGGCGGGCTGCAGGGCTGTCAGGAGCTCGGACCTCAGCTGATCGTCGATCCTGTCGCGTGTGTAATCCCTGTCCACATTGCCGCAGATGTTCTTGTAGAAAAGGATCGGGTCGGTCAGTTTGTAGACATACTCGCCGAAGCAACGGATGGAGATATCCAGATCCAGTCCGATATTCCTGTCCACGACCCGGAAGGGAACCGGGCTGGCCGTGCCGTACTTGTTGCCGATGATATTCTTGGTGTTGAAATAATAGACGCGCTGGTCGTGCGCCGTCACACCGCCGTAGGAAACACGCGCTGCGAACTTCTTGAAGCTCTCCTTGATGCCCTCTCCCAGGCTTCCGGAAAAGATGCTGGGCTCGGTGGACGTATCATACGTGTAGGCACCGGGCTCCGCGCAGATATCCACGATCGCGCCCTGGTCGACAATGATCATACACTGGCCTTCATTGACCACGATCGTCGACCCGTTGGTGATGACGTTCTCACTCCCGCCCCTGTTCAGGAGGCCGGATTTGCCGGTGTGATGCTCGCCCTTGCGCACAAGGACATCCGTAGGCATTTCAGAGCAGTAGAAATATTCCTTCCACTGATCCCCGAGCACAGAACTGAGTGAAGCGCCTGCTGCTAAAATAAGACCCATATATACCTCCTTTTTGAGTGCGTAAGCACGAAAAACCCGAGGAGAAATCACGTAGTGTTTCTCCGATGGGATCATCGAAGGTCCGCGTCCCTTGCGGACCTTCCATCAACATAAAACACCGCATCGGCGTGTTTTATGTTGATTTCCTCCTTTTTGAGCGCGTAAGCGCGAAAAACCCGAGGAGAAATCACGTAGTGTTTCTCCGATGGGATACTTATAACTGATGTCTGACGACCATATACTCGTCCCCATTCTGATAATAGGGGCAGGCCGCATGCCGGTCTGTCTGCAGCCTCGCGTAGTCATCCTCGTCCATGTCCGCCTCGCAGACATAGTCTCCGTAATCATCATCGTACGCGCACAGGGCGCAGTTATCGCATTCCGCCTGCATGGGACCATTCCTCCGGTATGCTGCCGCCCGGCACAGTTCCCTGACTTCAGAGCGGACAGCTGCCCGTCCCTGCGGCGGTCAGGCCGGTCCGCGCCGGTTCACTGCGCAGCGGCTCCTCACTGTGTCAGAAGCTCTTTTGCCTTCTCCAGCTGCGTGTCGACCTCTTCCTTTTCGTATTTTTCACTGTCGAATTCCACGGTGTAGTCCGGCTCGATGCCGACCTTGTGGATATTGCGCCCGTTCCTGGTGTAGTAGTCGGCGACCGTGATCTTGATGGCGGAGCCGTCTCCCAGGGGGTACAGGTTCTGGACGATTCCCTTGCCGAAGGTCTTCGTTCCGACCAGTTTGCCGATCCCGGCGTCCTGGATCGCGCCCGCCAGGATCTCCGAGGCGCTGGCGGAGTACTCGTCGACCAGCACGACCAGGGGAAGATCGAAGGCCGCGCCGGGGCAGGTGTATTCCTCCCGCTCCCCGTTCTTGTCCTCCATGTAGAAGATCAGGCCCTTGGGCAGCAGCTCCGAGGCGATCTGCGTCACGGCCGTGACCGTTCCGCCCGGATTGCCCCGCAGGTCGATGATCATAGACTTCATGCCGTCCTTCATGAGCTTGGAATAGTTCTCCTCGAACTGGGCGGCTGTCACGTCGCTGAACTCGCTGATGGTCAGGTAACCGATCTTGTTATCGAGCATCTCGGAGGTGACCGTCGGCACATTGATGGTGGCGCGGGTCACGGTGAAGGTCTGGTACTCGCCGTCGCGCATGATCTTGATCTGGACCTCCGTGCCCTCCTGGCCCTTGACCAGGCTGGCGACGCCGGCTGTATCCATCTCCAGCGTATCCTTTCCGTCCACCTCACAGATGATGTCGCCGGTCTTGAGTCCCGCCTTTTCAGCGGGCGTACCGGGCATGATCCCCGAAAAGACCGGGGCATTTGTTTTCTGGTCCAGGCCGATATAGGCGCCGATCCCCTTGTAGATGCCGCTTGTCTCCTCGTTCATGGTGTTATATTCTTCCTCGGTGTAATAGACCGTGTAGGGATCTCCGAGGGAGTCCATCAGCCCCTTGTAGAGGCCTGTCTCCAGGGTTCCGACCGTGGCGTCCTCCGGCTGATAGTAGTACTGGCGGATCGCCTCCTCCAGCAGCCGGATCTTCTCGATCGAATCCTGGTTGAGGGCGGAATCGGTGGTTGACTCCGCGTCGTGCGCGCTGCTGAAGGCCTGTACGGCGCCCGTCCGGAGCGGGAACATGTGAAAAGCTCCCAGCAGGAGCACCATGCCCGCTGCCATTCCCAGCACAAAGATTCCGACCCTGCCGGCTTTTCCGCCGCGCTTATTTGTCGTGACCGGCTGGCTGCCGGTGCCGATCGTTTCTTTTTCTTCCATTGCACCTGCTTTCTGTCAGATTCTGCTGTCCGTTCCGTATCGCTGCAGGATTATTGTAATGAATCCGCCACCCTTTGTCACGGTCCGGCGGGAAAAATTCATGATAATATCACAGGTCATTACAGTTCACGCCTCCGCGGGACATGAATTGCGGGGAGGTCTGCACTGTATCACAAAATGAACGGCGTCAGAAATCATACTGCTCCATGTATTTCATATAGCGGACGACCATGAGGGCGATCTTGAAGGTGATCGCGTCCTCGAATACGCGCAGGTCCAAGCCCGTGCTCTTCTGCAGCTTGTCCAGCCTGTACACGAGTGTATTTCTGTGGATGAAGAGCTGGCGGGAAGTCTCTGAGACATTCAGGCTGTTCTCAAAGAACTTATTGATCGTCGACAGGGTCTCCTGGTCGAAGTCATCCGGATTCTTGCCCTTGAAGATCTCCCGTATGAACATTTTGCACAGCGGGATCGGAAGCTGGTAGATCAGACGGCCGATGCCCAGCTCGTTGTAGGCGATCACCGTGCGGTCCTCAAAGAAGATCCGGCTGACGTCCAGGGCCATCTTGGCCTCCTTGAAGGACCGGCTGACCTCCTTGATCTCCTCGACGATGGTCCCGTAGGCGATCCGGATATCCATGATATCCATCTTGTGGAGCTGGTCTTCGATCGCCAGCGCCGCCTTCTCGATCTCCTTCTCCCCGCTGCCTTCAGCAAGCTCCTTGACGATGACGACATTGGTCTCGTCGACGGCCGTCACGAAATCGGGCGTTCCGGCTCCGATATATTCCTGGGTCAGCTCCAGCACGTTCCTGTCGCGTCCCGCGCTGTTCTCCACGATCATGACGACCCGGCGGGCATCCGGCGCGATCCTGAGCTTTTTGGCCCGTCCGTAGATATCCACCAGCAGGAGGTTGTCCAACAGGAGGTTCTTCATGAAGCTGTCCTTGTCGTAACGCTCCTTGAAGGCCGCGATCAGTCCGTGCAGCTGGAAGGCGGCCATCCTGCCCACCAGGAGGGTATTGTCCGTATCTCCGCGGATCACCAGCACATATTCCAGCTGCTGGTTCTCCAGGACTTTGAAGAACTGGTAAGGTCCCGCCGACTGCGAATCGGCAGGCGAAGCGACAAAATCCGGGATCGCATGAACTGCGTCCTCAAAAACAGGTGCAGTGGATGTGATCTCCCTTCCCTCTGCATCCATCACGCAGATCTCCAGATGAGTGATGTCCCGGATTCCCTCGATCGTATTCTGTAAAACCTGATTCGAAACCATTTCCCCCACTCTTTCTGCCCGTGCAGGAGTTCTGCCAGGCTGCCAGCGCAGCTTTGACGTCCTCTCCGTACAGGCTTTTTAGTGAAACTTCCTGCCCCTTTGATCGCGCGCCCGGGCCGTACGGTCCGTTCGCGGTCAGGCTCCGGTATGCGGACAGCACCTGTCCACAGCCCTGTCAAAACCTCTCGAATCCTATTTTAAAGTAAAATTTAATATTTTTCCACAAAAACACATTATTTTTTTGTAAAAAATACACAAATCATTTTCTGGTTCTGTCGGCAATTCGACGGACGGGGAATATAAGTGCGAAAAGAAAAAACACAGCCTGCGCTGTGTTTTTCTAAGGTCATGACAATATCATAGCAGAATGATGCGGTCTTCCTCGATCGCAATCTTATTGTCCCGGAGAAGGTGGCCGACGGCACGCTTGAACTCGTTCTTGCTCATCTGCACTTCCTCGCGGATCAGCTCCGGGGAAGCCTTGTCCGTGAAGGGCAGCTCACCGTTCCGTTCGCGGAGCATCCTGAGGATGGTCTCGGCGTCCGCGTCGATCTGCAGTAATCCCTTCTCACGGATGCTCAGGTCCAGCTTTCCGTCCGGCTTGACCGCCGTCACACGGGCCTTGACCTCTTCGCCGACCCGGAACTCACGGACGAGCTCACGGCGGGGGATCAGGGCGGAAAAAATGCTGTCCACTGCGACAAAGGCGCCGAAATTGCGGCTGGTCTCATAGACGATCCCCGTCACCTGGTCTCCGGCCTGGTAAGGGCTGTCGGTGCGAAGCCAGGGATAGACATTCATGGTGGCGCAGAGCCGCTCGCTCTTGTCGAGATAGACCGCGACCAGGACCGTCTGCCCCTCTTTCACCCGCTCGCGGGGCTGCTCGTGATAGGGCAGCAGCAGGTCTTTGTCCAGTCCCCAGTCAAGGAAGGCGCCGATGCGGCTGACCTGGATCACGGTCAGGTATCCGACCTGGTGGAGGGTCAGCTTGGGCTCCTTGCGGGTGGCGATCAGGCGGTCCTCGGAGTCCTTGTACAGGAAGACTTCCAGTTCATCGCCGATCGCAGCATTTTCAGGCACCTGCGAACGAGGCAGAAGCACGCGCTCATTCGGGACATCGCCGGTCAGATACACACCGAACGGAACCTGCTTGTCGATCCGTAAAATCTGTTTTTCTCCAATCTTCAGCATACTTATCCTTTCCGGACAAGCATCTCACCCGATGGCCGGGTCTGTACATAGCCCTCCCGGGAGATTGCCTGTCCGCTTCAACTCGAAAATCTGTAAAATCCTTTTCAAAAAATAGCCTCCAAAATGGCATATGGCCTGCCGTCCTTTGCATTCAAAGCAATGCAGACTGTCTGTGCGGCTCCGCTGCGGCTGTCTTCTGCCGGCATGGGCCGCGTGTTGCTTCCGTCTGTATTTCCGACAGCTGCCGCGTCTGCGCGCCCGGTTGTCAGACCGGTGTTCTCTTCTGACCGTGTGTACACGACCGGCTGGATGATGTCTCCCAGCAGAGCCTGCTGTCTGTACTCGATCCTGAGTACGCTGACCTCCGTATGGGGAGGGAGGAATCCCGCCGCCATCCTTACATACTGGCCGTTGTTGACATGCCGGTTGGTATCCAGATGATACTCCTGCACGCGGATGGGTTCCATCGACCTTCCGCTCTGATCCGGGAGCCGGATCTTTCTGGCGTCGTACTGCATCTGCAGCCGTTCCTCCAGCGGATATCCGGCCAGGATCTCCTCCGGGATCCGGACCGGATGCATGGTGGACGTATCCACCAGCGACCATACGGAGTTGGCATTGGCCAGCCTTTCACCGCCCGCGGTCTCCATAAAGAAGTTTCTCAGGCCGATCGATCCTTTCATGGCATAGGGGAGGGTCCCGATCCGGACCTGCTCACCGAGGACCGGCATACGCAGGACCTCCACGCGCCAGTATACGATGATCCAGGCAAGTCCGTGTCTGCGGAGCCGCTCCACGCCCAGGCCGTTGTCCTCTGACTGAAAGGTAGAGCAGTCCTGAAAGTAATCGATCAGTTTTTCCGGTGTCAACCGCCCGTCCGCATCGGTCTCACTGTAGCGGATCCTGCTGTCAAAACTATACATGTATGCACCATCCCATTGCAGGGAGCCCGGTCAGCCGTGCTTTCCTTTTTTCAGGACACCCTTGGAATTAAAGTAGCATTTTCTGCCGTCAATGGTCTTCCATCCCTTTGCCCGGACCAGCGTCTTCTTATCAAAGTAGTACCATTTGCCGCTGATCTTCTTCCAGCCGGAGACGAGGGCGCCGGTCTTCTTATCGGCGTAGTAATAATTGCCGCCGTACTTGACAAATCCGGTCTTCATGGCGCCGCTGCTGCCGATGATATACCAGGCGCTCCCGATCTTGTATTTTCCCTTCTTCAGGCGGGCTCCGTTCGAGGGCTGGTAGTAGTACCACTTGCCGCTCAGTTTTTTCCAGCCGGTGACAAGAGCGCCGTTGGAGGGATTTGCGTAATAGCGGTTTCCGCCGACCTTGAAGGAACCCGTCACCCGCACGCCCTTGGCGTTAAAGTAATAAAGGGCGCCGTTGATCCTGCGGAAGGAGCTCTTGACAGGTTTTCCGTCCGCGCCCAGGTAATAGACCTTGCCGGAGACCGTCTTCCATGTGTTTTTCGGAACGGCCGGCGCAGCGGGCGCATAGGAGGTCCGCAGAACAATGGTTCCGCGCTTTCCTCTGGATCCCATGCTCCAGGCGGCGTGGTAGACATTGCTGGTGTGACCGTCAACAACCGGCAGGCCGGCTGCGTTCGTACCCACACAGATTGCCGTGTGGTCGTAGGTTCCGTCGCCGTTCCAGTCATAATAGACAGGATTTCCCGCGCGCACATTGGCGTTCTGCGCGGTCAGGAAGGTTCCATAGGCTCTGAAATGGCGGATGTGGCCCATGACGTTGATCCAGTTCACAGACTGCGGATACCAGTCATCCGTTCTGGGCATTCCACCGGCATACAGGCACTGTGATACAAAATTGGCGCAGTCCACCCCCCTGTATTCCCTGTAATTCCGGTTGTAGTGTTTCCAATAGGTGTCGGCATAGGCAATAGCCTTTGATGCCGTGTACCTATACGCCGGGACAGCTGCTGCGGTCACCTGCGCGTCGGCGCCGGCCTCTTCCCCTGCATTCAGGATCCGGGTATATTCCGTATCCGCCTGTGCCGGCACTGCTGCCGCCTCTTCGTTTACGGCAAAGACAAGCCTTTCTCCTGCTTCCGCGCCCGGGTCAGAGCCGTCCGCCGCTTCGGCGTCCCGCCCCGCGGCTGCGATCCTGGCATATGACACGATGTGGGCGTCCGCGTCAGACTGCACCGCAAAGGGCGTCTCCGGTGCTTCCGGCGTCAGCTTCTCAGGATCCGTTTCATCGCGGAGCCAGGTAAAATTGACATCCGTCCCGTTGATCGCGCAGGGGATCCAGGCGGAATCCTCATCCGCACGTCTGAATGAGAGAGAGAAATCATAGCTGTATGAGGATGCGCTGATATCGCCGCTTTCATCCGGCGCGCCATATCCCTGGGTCATCCATTCCTCGACATCCAGCGTCAGGAGATTGTCCTGCAGTGTGCAGCCCGTCACCTTGTACCTGGGAATCATTTCCCTGACGGCGCTGCCCTCTCCGATCAGCATCTGCGCGTATTCACTCTGCAGATTCCACTCTCGAAGAGCCTTCTCAGCCGCATCTGCCCCCGCTGCCGTGAACTCCTGTATTTCGGAGCTCTGCTGCTGATCCTTGTCATCTCCATTGATCCGGGCACTCATATAGGCCGCCTTGGACTCTTCATAAGCGGACATCGCTGCCGCAGCGGCAGCCCCCTTCTCTTTTCCGAGTCCGGAATACAGTTTGCTATCATCTGATTCGATTCCTCTGGAGCGTTCCAGGATCTCCTCGTCCGTGATGCTCTGCGACTGTTCATACAGAGAATCGATTGCTTCATCAAATGAAGATTTTCCGGACGCTGCATCGGCCGGCTTTTCCTCCGTCGGCTTCACATCGGCAGGCCCTGTGTCAGCTGCCCGCCCGACGGCTCCGTAAACCGGGGCAGTTCCCGCAATGATCAGAGCCGCGGCAAACGCTGCCGACCCGAAAAGGAATTGTCTCAGAGTATGCATTACTGTTTCCAATCTTTCATCCAAGCCTTTCTGGTCGTATGTGCCCATCTTCTGTAACTGCGTCTCATCCGTCCAGAACCATAGGCATGCGTCATGCTCCGCTCCGATTCTGTTCATCAAAACAAAGGCATTCCAGTTTGCGTTTCAAATACTGTTCAAAAACAGGAAAACCTCCCTTTTGACCGGGCAGACCGTCCGCTTTCTCCGGGAGAGCCTCTCGCAATACTGGCATGCAGGCCACATCTCTATGGAATGAAAAAATAATTAGGCATTCAAATATTATATACTCGAAAAAACCGCATGTCTACCGGATTTGTCTGTAAAAAAGTTAAAATGTTGTCATTTTGGTGTTTGGTGCTTTTTTAAAAGCCTCCGGAAGAGTCTGACCGGTTCTGTCCTCCCGGTTTCCCGTACTTTTAAACTGCCGGCTCCGGTCCTCCTCCGCCCCGTGTGACCGGGGCAAAAAAATAACTCCTGTCAGCCTGTGACAGGAGTTATCGATCAGCGCTGGGCTAGCAGGATTCATCCCACGTTTGCGGCAACGTCTGCACACTTTTGTCAAATACTCCAATTTTGCACCATTTTTGCAATATATATGGATTTTTTCTAAATTAAGTTATGTGAAATTGACAGCTTCCAGCTGTTCCCGTCTCGTTTCCTTCATGCAATGAGCATATAGGGCAAGTGTCATATTTATATCGGTGTGCCCCATAATTACCTGTAAAGTCTTCACATGCATTCCGGATTCAATGCATCTTGTGGCAAAAGTGTCTCTAAATGCGTGCACTGTGAATCTTTCGATTCCCGTTTCTCTGCACAGTTTCGTGATATTGTAGTTAACCAATGTCGCGTGCAACAGCCCGCCGCGCTCTGCTCTGAATATCGGTGTTCTGATATTCGTCACCTTCTCATTCCTGACAAGCCGTTCAATGGCTTTCTGATCTTCCAGCGCTTTTCTGGCCTCAGCGTTCAATGGGACTGAGCGCCTGCCCGCTGCCGTTTTGGTATCACTGCCGATTTTATAAGCTCCGCATTCTGATCTGGTAACTGTCCGCCTCACGATTATTTCATCATCGACAATATCGCCGGTTGTCAGTGCCGCCGCCTCTCCGATCCGCAGCCCGGTATTGAGCAAAAACACATAAAGGTTATAATTCCATGCATTGCTTTCCTTCGCGGCATTCAAGAAAATAGTGGTTTCCTGTCTTGTCAGCGCCCTGTGGATTGTGTCGGCTGCCCGTTCCTCTGTCCTTTTCAGCGCTCTGATCCCCTGTGCCGGATTCCACAGCAAAATCCTCTCTGCAATGGCAGCATTGAAAATCCCCCTGACCATGCTGATAGAATCATTTACCGTTCTGGTTGACCGACTCTTTGCAAGCTCTTTCTGCAATGCGCGCACGTTCTGGGCTTCTATGTCTGACATTTTCAGACTGCCGAACGTATTCCCGGCGGCGTCGATCGGCGCGCGGATAATTGCATTTAACATAACCCGGTTCGATCTTATTGTCGATTCCAGCACCGCGCCGGCCTTCATGTCCTGCCATTGGTCTGCGTATTGCTCAAAAGTCTGTTCTTTTCCCGGCTTATATGACTGTTCCTCTATTTCCTGAATCTTTTCCGCTTCTTTGATCCTGCATTCCTTTATGGTACTGCCGTAAACGGTTATTCTCCGCCCGTTTACCGTGAATCTGTACATCAAAGAGCCGTTTTCACGCTCTGTAAACCCCATGGGCAAGCGTCGTTTTGTTCGCGCCTTCATTGTCCTTTTCTCTCCTTTCCGGCGCAAAACAAGTATGGTATACTCTTTGTACCACACATTCGCGCCGTGTGGCAAGTATGGTTTTGGCGTGTCGCGTATTGTCCTTTGTTATCATCCAACGCGGCGCGCCTTTTTTGTGTCCTTTTTCAGCTTCCTGAGCCTGTCCGGCGGCAGCCTGACCGGCCTGATCTGGCCTGATCTGCCTGAAGCTTTCCAGATTCCTGCGGGATCTCTCGCAGAGGATCCGCGACGGCAGCGGGATTCCCGCAGTGACCTGAGCCTGTCTGAGCCTGTCTGAGCGTCTCTGAGGCCAGATCTGCGCCCTCTACTGCCTGCCAGCTTTCCAATATGGGATTTCCCGGCAGCGGGATTCCCCACAGCATCCTGTGCGGCCTGACCTTCCTGATCTGACCGCGCGGCGGCGTGGATCTGGCAGCGACAGCCTGAGACGCCCGCTGCCGCTTTTTTCTTCTCATCTGTGCAAATAATGGCAGAGTGACTCTCGCGGCGCTCTAAGACGGCCTGCGGCGGCCTGAGCGGCCTGATCTGTGCCCGCTGCCGTCGGCCAGCTTCCCGCGCGCTGGATCTCCCGCAGCTTCCTGATCCGGTCTGAAGTCTTCCAGCTTCCGGCTGGATCTCCCGCAGTGGATCCGCGACGGCAGCGGGATTCTCCCGGCAGCCTGAGACTGCCCGCCGGCCTGAGCTGGCCTGAAGCCTTCCAGTTTCCCGGCATGGATCCACAGTGGCCTGAGCGTCTCTGAGGCTTAATCTGCCGGCGGCAGATGGATTCAAAGCGGCAGCGGGACTCCCGCTGTGGCCTGCGCTGGCCTGATCCGGTCTGTAGCCTTCCAGCTCCCGGCGTGGATCTGCCGACGGCAGCGGGATTCACTGCGACGGCCTGAGCTGGTCTGAAGCCTTCCAGCTTTCCGGCGTGGATCCTCAGCGGCCTGCACTAACTGAGGCGGCCTGAGCGTCTCTACTTTCTGATCCGTCTGAAGTCTTCCAGTGGCCTGCGCCGGGATTTCTCGCAGAGGATCCGCGACGGCAGCGGGATTCTCCCGGCGGCCTGAGCTGGCCTGAGCTGTGCCGCCGGTGTTTCTTCCCTGTCGGTTTATCGTAAACGCATATTCTGAGGGTGAAAAAATGCATCGTGATAATGCACAAAGTCGCATATACCATGCATTTTTATACATTTCTGTGTAGTATCCTTTTGTATCTTTTCTTATCTGATAATCTCTTAGAAACGATTTTGAAAAAGCGTCTTGTGCATATTGACCATTCAACTATTCGCGAAATAATTGTTTCGCGCAGTTTCAAGGCCTATTTTTTGCTTCTTTCCGGCGTGTTTCCGTTGTATTGGCTTTTCACATTCTGCCGTTTTTTCGTTTATTTCTATCTGTGCCCGCCGGCGGTCTGGATCTTCTTCCAGCTCCCGGCGGGATCTGCCGGCGGCAGCGGGACTCTCGCAGTGGCCTGCGCTGGCCTGATCCGGCCTAAAGCCTTCCAACTTCCCGGCGGGATCTGCGGCGGCCTGAGCGTCTCTGCTTCCTGATCCGCCTGAAGTCTTCCAGCGGCCTGCGCCGGGATCTCCACAGAGGATCCACAGCGGCAGCGGGATTCCCGCAACGGCCTGAGACTGTCCGCCGGCGTGTCCTGACCGACCTGATCCGGCCTAAAGCCTTCCAGCTCCCGGCGTGGATCTCACAGAGGATCCGCAGCGGCAGAGGGACTCCCGCGACAGCCTGAGACTGTCCGCCTACCTGATCCGGCCTGTGGCCTTCCAGATCCCGGCGCTGGATCTCTCAAAGAGGATCCGCAGCGGCAGCGGGATTCCTGCGGCGGCCTGAGCCTGCCCGCCGGCCTGATCCGGCCTGAAGCCTTCCAGCTCCCGGCGCTGGATCTGCCGACGGCAGCGGGACTCTCCCGGCGGCCTGCTCTATCTCGCATAGCGCTGCCCGCTCTGTTGCGCTTGTTCCTGTGATTCTGAACGCTCCCGCGCCCGTTCTCGCGGTTCCTCTGCTGAATGTCGCGGATTCATCATCGAATGATTCCAGTTTTTTGCGCAGCGTGCGCCTGAGATAAAACCGCCCCTGTGCCTCTCTCTGTCTGGCCACACCAATAGAAACATTCAATTCCCGGCAGATATCATCCCACGCCTTCCCGTGATAGTGCCTCAGTTTCAAAACCTCTGCATACTTTTCTGGCAAGTCTTCCAGAGCTTCCCGGACTACCTGCGCCCGCTCCATCCTGAAGATCTTAGAAATGACTTCCCCGCTTGTGTCTTTACCATCTGGCAGCAGCTCCCTCAATGTTTCCGCGCCTTCTTCCTCTCTGATCGTGGTTTCAATGCTTTTGGGAGTTTTGGCCGCTTCCAAAACACTTTTCAGATTCTTTAATTGCTTTTTACTGATCCTCAGCTCCCGCATGGCCACAACATCCGGCATATTCTCTCCGTATTCGCTGAAATAAGCCGCCTGTGCCCGGTTATATCTCCAAACAAGAAATTGGACATTCTGCGGCAGCCGGACAGTCCCGGACATATTCGCAACATATCGCCCCACATGTGAACGTACATGCGTAAATAAATAGCCTGCGAATGTCTGCCCCTGTTCTGGATCGTAGCTTTCTGCGGCCTTCACGACAGCAAAATATGATTCCTGCATTAAATCATCAATCTCCATTCTCCCTTCATATCTCTTGACCGCTTTATATATCAATCCTTTGTTCCGTTTCCACAAGTCGTACAACAACTGCCCTTCACTGTCGCGCCCGTTCTGGATCTCCAAAACAATGTCTTCATTGGTCATTTGGTTTCAACCCCTGACGCGCCCTGTGTCCTTCATCCATGAAATGTTAATAATACAAAAAAGCGAATGCCTGTTTGATAGGCGGTTTCCATTTTTCAATTCCTGAGCATGGGGGGAGTATGACGGCGACGTTAACCCATCTAACGTATTAAATGTGTTAAATCTGTCTTTTCCCACGCGCGCGCGTGTAAAATCAGAAAACTCGCTCGGACAGTTTGGCCGCCGGTCGATATATGGCAGAAAATTTTCGACTTTTTCAACGCGGGGGGATTCGTTTCATTGTCCGCGTGCGGGTACAATGGATAAATTGGGGAGCGCTTTGTTCTATATGTTATAGAACGCATAACAAATTGACTTCCCTATTTTACCGGTTCTTGAACCGTTTCCGGCCTCTTTCTCGCGTCTTTTATAGTCTTACTACACCTTTACTCCCTCTTTTCTCCACGCTTTTGCCTATCTGAGACGCCCTCTGCCGCTGGCCATTCTCCCGGCGCTGGATCTTCCACAGCTTCCTGATCCGGCCTGACCTTCCTGATCTGACCGCGCGGCAGTCTGGATCTTCTTCCAGCTCCCGGCGCTGGATCTGCCGGCGGCAACGTGATTCCTGCGACGGCCTGAGACGCCCTCTGCCGCTTTCAGCTTCCTGACTGTAGCCATAATGGCAGATGGACTCTCCCGGCGCTCTGAGGCGGCCTGCGGCGGCCTGAGTGGCCTGATCTGCGCCCGCTGCCGCTGGCCGTCTTTCCGGCGCTGGATCTGCGACAGCTGAGGGATCCGCGCAGTGGCCTGGCCTTTCTGATCCGGTCTGAAGACTTCCAGCTCCCGGCGTGGATCCGCGACGGCCTGAAGCCTTCCAGCTTGACGCTGTGGATCTGTGACGGCAGCGGGATTCTCCCGGCAGCCTGACCGGCCTGATCTGCGCCCTCTGCCGCTGGCCTGATCTGGTTTTGTGGTTATTCTTCCCATCTGCTGGCCGCCTCTTTGATTGAGCGTTCTAATAAATCACATTCCGCATATACCGACATATTCAACAGATCTGTCGCTATACTATCGCTGCGCCGTTCTCTCCCGCACTTTTCGCAATGTATAACTGTTTGTATGAATCCCCCTGTGGATAGCATTCCTGCCACAAATGACAATGTTGTATGTTTGTCGCTTTTACATACCGGGCAGAAATAAGATATTTTTTCATCATCCATATTGTGCATGTCCTTTCTCTATCCTGCACTTATTGCCTGCATGACTGATTTCTCGTATTGTGTGCCGCCCGCTGCCGTCGGCCAGCTTTCCGGCAGCGTGGATCTGTGACAACTGAGGGACTCTCGCAGTAGACTGCGCTTCTTGATCCGGCCTGTGTCCTTCCCGCGCCCGGCGCTGGATCTCTCACAGAGGATCCGCGACGGCAGAGGGATTCTCGCAACGGCCTGAGCCTGTCTGAGACGCCCTCTGCCACTGGCGACCTTTTCAGCGCTGGATCTGCGGCCTCTGTTATGCCTTTCCTACTGATCCCGGATTCCTCAGCCGTTTTTTCATTTCTTCCAGCTTCTTAGCCGGCGGCTGGGCGCTGGCCTCTTTGTTCTTCTTGCCTTCCTCAATTCTCAGTTGCCGGACGGTCTCAATGGGTGCTTTCGGCGTTCTGAGCTGTTCCGGGATCGCAGCCCGCCGTCTATTTTCCTGCTGCATAGTCTCTAACCGCTTAATGAAAAGTGAACGATTCACGCTTTCCAGCGTATCAATGGGTATGTTTGACCAATTGCGAAACTCTGAAAAAGATCCGACTATCTGCCGCGTGGTTTCTGGCAAGTTTTCCCACGTCTCTAACGCGTCCGGACTAAAAGCCTTCCTCAGAGAATTGACAAGATCCCCCCACTGAGCCGCCGCGCCCCTGTCCGGCGGCGCGGTCAAATCATGGACTTTTTGGCGAATATCTGCAATTGTCGGCGGCCAGCGGCTTTCATTGATCCATGCTTGGACTGCCCGCCTGCAATCGACATATTCCAGATCTGACAGCTGAGAGAACCACAGCCCGAACGTATATTCATTCGGCATCGTATTATCACGCGGGTATGCTGCTATAACCGCTTTTGCAATGAGTCTGAATTCATCACGTGTCATATTCTGGCCGCCTCACCAATTATCCACTGCATTAATTCTCCCGGTATATTTATCACTGCCGGGAGAATACGCCGGGCGCGCCCTGTTCTGTTCTATGTCCAGCCAATTTGTGCAAAACCTTCTTGCCCCGCGTCGTGTCTTCCTTTTTCCGGGATTGCTGAGCGTCCATTGTCTCATTCTGAGCAGCTCTCTAATCACATCAACACCGCTATAAAGTCTTTCCCACTCTTCAACGTCTCTTTTTGTCGGTCTCCACTCTGAGCCGTCATTTAAAATCAGTGGTTCAACCTCTGCAAAATCAATGTCCTGTGAGACTGGATCCGGCGCAGAGGCGCGCTGCGGTTCTGCGCAGTATTTATCACTTTCCTCTACTGTCCTATACTTTACTGACCTATCCTCTACTAACCTATACTGTGGTTCCGCAGTGGTTCCAATTTGGTTCCATTTTGGTTCCATCCTATAAGCCTGCGAATCATCGACGTTTAACATATTCCGTTCTTCTATGTGAACCGTCGGTGTATACCGGTCGGCTTTTACACTATTCTGCTGTTTCCAATGGGTGATAACCACAATTCCAGACTCAAAAGGGATAACATACCCCTTTGCAATTAATAGCTTCAAATCATCGTTGGAAGCTCCCGTGATTTTTTGTATGCGCAAGGGACTTGCTACAAAGCCGTCATCATCTGCGCGCATTCCCATGTGAAAATAAAGCGCCTGAGCTGACAGCGGCATGTCCAGAAAATTGTCAGTATCAACCACATCAAGGCTGAACATGCGACGTTTTGCCACTGATCCCCCCTTTCTGAAGCCTGTTCCGCAGTGCTTCCATGCTTCCAGCGGGCGGCCTGGCCTTATCCTCTCCCGGCGTCCTGTCTGGCCTCTCCGCCTTTCTTTCCATCTCCGCAGTCCTCTGTGGTTTGTCTGGTTCCATTTCCGGGATCTCGTTTTCTTCTCTCAGCACTTTGCGGGCAGTCCTCAGCACAGCAAATGTGCTTTTTGCCTGCGCTTCCATCCTGAGCACAAAATCTTTCACCTCTGCCCGTGTTGCTGGGATATAATAACCCGTCCCGCCGCTACAAATGAGCTGCCCGGACAATCGCGAAATAGCAACCTGATCCCGCAGCGCCCTTGTGTCCTTTGCTCCAATCTTTTTACACAAGTGTTCTGCACTGATCGCGTTTTCCTTTCCATGCGGGAGAATAGCCATAAAATCAATAGGCTGCCGCTTTGTTGTCCTTCTTTTCATTCGCGCCCCCTTTGTTAGCCGGTCTGCGTCGCGTCGGTTCCCATACCGTCGATTGCCGCGTCGATAATGTGCCGGTCGGCCATAACGCGGGATCCGAAACGCCTGATAGCTCCGATCTCTTCCAGCCACTTTCTGCAATTGGTATACCCCATTCCGGTATAAAAAGTAGCTTCATGCATATTGAGCATTCGCTTGTTTCTAATGTCGGTTGTGCCTATATCTGTTCTTGCCTTCATGCTTTCCCTTTCTCAAATAATATGATGGTTGAATGTATCCCGGCGTGGATCCGCGCCGGCCTGAGCGTTTCTAAGGCCTGATCTGCGCCCGCTGCCGCTGGCCGTCTTTTCGGCGCTGGATCTCCCGCAGCTTCCTGATCCGGCCTGAAGCCTTCCAGCTCCCGGCCTGAGACGCCCGCTACCGCTTTCATCTTCCCATCTGTGAGTAAATGACAGAGGGTCTCTCCCGGCGCTCTGAGACGGCCTGCGGCGGCCTGAGCGGCCTGATCTTCATGATCTGCCCGCCCGGCGGTCTGGATCTTCTTCCAGCTCTCGCACTGGATCTGCCGGCGGCAGCGGGATTCCTGCGGCGGTCTGAGCGGTCTGATCTGAGCCGTTCTTTCTGGTAGGTTTTCCAATATGTCATTTCATGTTTGCTGTTTCTATAGTGTGTCGTGTCTTGTTATCATTTGTTTTCATTTACCACGTGGTATAATATGATATACCATGCTTTTTAATAGCACCGTGAGGAAACAAATCTTCTTTTATTTCATTCATTGTTTTAGTTAATTCAGTTTTAACATCTAAATTTTCAGCTAACTTTTCAAAGTTTTGTTTGCTTATTGTCGTTATTACATTTTGCTTATTATCACTGGGGAAAACACATGAAAAATGATATGAATAAAGAAACGAAATATTTCATCTGTCGCGATAGATACGCACTGTTAAAAAACAAATACAATTACACCAATGCTTATATTGCCGACGCACTATTTGTATCTACAAAAACACTTTACCTTTATGTATCTGGGAAACAGCATATTCCATTAGACACTTTGCAAACATTGGGAGAATTGTTCTCGGTTCCTTGTGAATGGATCTGCGGGGAGGGTGCTATTACTGAATATGATTTCAGTTCAAATTATCACAGTTCAAAACATGCAAATAGATTTAATAATGTGCAGAAATATTTTCTCCCCCGTAACAAAGAATCTTATGCACAATATGATCATATAACTGCATTGTTAGAATCTCTCGGTATCTTATCGACTTACAAAAAATTATATTATGACAGCAAAAGTAACGATTTCTTCCCGTATTGTTCAGTTGACGGGATAGATATGTCGCTTAATGAATACGTAGAATATGAGATAGAATTGTTTGCTGGAATCCAATATATAACCGACAGATATATTCACTCTTTTGTTAGGGCAAAACGTGACGAATATGCCAAAGCCAACGAATGTCCCCATTATCAGCCTGCTGAGGGGATAGTAAATGAACCGTCTTACTCATCTAAAATGCGGGAAATAGTTTCCCTGTTTATGCAGCTTAGTCCAGAGGGGAAAAAAGAGGCAATTGATATGTTGTCGAAATGAATAATAGACGGTCTGCGCGGTCTGATCTGCGCCCGCTGCCGCTGGCCGTCTTCCCGGCAGCGTGGATCCGCGACAGCTGAGGGATCCGCGCAGTGGCCTGGCCTTTCTGTCCCGCCTGAAGCCTTCCAGCTTCCCGGCGTGGATCCGCGATTGCCTGAGACGCCCGCTGCCGCTTTCATCTTCCTGACTGTGGCCATAATGGCAGAGGGACTCTCCCGGCGCTCTGAGACGGCCTGCGGCAGCCTGAGCGGCCTGATCTGCGCCCGCTGCCGTCGGCCAGCTTTCCGGCGCTGGATCT